>JACKPC010000006.1:0-300000 GCA_024233835.1 Leptospiraceae bacterium | reverse complement strand
GCCATAACAAGTGATTCTACTTCAGCAGATCACGGTAAAGCTGTTGGTGTAGGAGCCGGAAGTTCTGTAATTACAGCTACTATGGGTTCTGTAAGCGGTTCAGCTACATTGACTGTAAACGCAGTTACACTTAGCTCCATCACTGTTAGTAGCGGTGGAACTATAGCGAAAGATGGAACCAAACAGTTTACAGCTACAGCTACTTACTCAGATGGTTCTACTGCTGATGTTACCTCACAGGTGAGTTGGTCTTCTTCCAATCAGTCTGTTGCCACTATAAGTGATGGTTCTTCGAACAAAGGTCTGGCTACGGGTGTTGCCGGTGGTTCTACTACTATCACGGCTACTATGAATGGAAAAACAGCAAATACAACTCTGAATGTAAATGCTACCGAAACGATTGGTGATTACACTGTAACTATGCCTTCAGGCTTGAATACAGGAAGCACTCCAACAGGTGATTTTACCGGTATCACTTATCAGGGAAATCCGGCTGAAGTATCCGGTTTTATCAGTACTTCAGATGATTCCTCTGTGAGCACCTGTGCACAGTTCGGAACAAAAATCTTGACTGCTATTTCCGGTGATACAAGCTATGTAGCTTCATCAAGTGTTATCTCTTCGAATGTTCCTACAGGAGTGAGCTGTACAGCTACTTATAACCTGGCAGTAACTACAAAAAGTTCTCAAACTGTAACCGAAGTTTCTAACGAGTTTATAAAAATAATCGGAACTTCTATCCCGAATGGTTCTGTAAGTAATTTACCCGTCAGTGGTGCTACTGAAACTGCTGATACATCTTTTCGTGTTGTTATCCAGGCCACTTATAATAGTACAGGAAATGAATTAGTGGGTGTGGGTGTAAGCCGTGCTTCTACTTATTCTTCTAATGAAGGTGTTCTGAATAGTCTTCTGGATGGAACCAACATCAGCACAACAGGAACTACAAGACTGAGTAAAGTAGACAACTTCTCGGGAAGTGCAGATCCTAAAGTTGACTTTGTTTGGGTTGTGGACAACTCCGGTTCTATGAGTCAGGAACAGGCCAGTGTGGTGAATAATTCTGTAACTTTCTTCGACAAACTGGATGGTAAACACCTCGATTTCAGACTCGGAGTGATTACAACAGGTAATAAAACCAGCACAACTGATGGACTTCCTACTTATAACGGTGAAGACCTTCTCGGAACAGGTTGGACTACTTCGTCTGATGGTGCACAGGCCTTCAAAGATAACGTAAATAAAGCCGGTATTAAAGGTAGTGGAACTGAATCCGGAGTTTACTATGCCGTAAAAGCACTGGGTGGATTTGGGGATACTGCAACCGTTTCTCCGAGAACAGGTGCTAAACTTATCTTCGTAATCCTTTCCGATGAAGGAGATCAGTACAGCTCTTATGCAGGCTCTGCTTTTGATACAAGCAGTAACATATTCGTAAGTAACCAGTATAAAGTTTACTCTATTATTGGTATCTATGATGGTTCTGTAACTGTAAGCGGTGCGACTATAGGACAACCGGGTAAATGTGATTCCAATACTTCTGAAAACTCGGTTTATCCTCAGGCTACTGACTCTAATAACTCAACCACAACTTACTTTAACTTAGCTGCAGCAACCGGTGGTTCTTCTTCTACTATATGTGCCACAGATTACTCAGCTATTCTTGACAACATTGCGACTCAAGCTGCTGCGACTTCTTCCAGCTACGTTCTAAGTCAAACTCCTGTTTCCAGCACAATTTCTGTGACTGTGAACGGAGCTACAGTTGCCAATGATGCAAGTAATGGATGGACTTACAATGCCAGCACAAATTCCATCGTGTTTGCCGGAACCGCCTGGCCAGCACAGGGAGCTACTATTGTAGTGACTTATGAATATAATCAATCTACTGCAATGGGATCTCAGTCTGACAATAAGCTTATGGCTTATCTGAAGGCTCATCCGGGACAGGCAGGAATTGCAGGCCTAATGGCTCTTGCAGCTCTTGGCTTACTGACTATCCTGAAACTTCAAAGAAGAAACGCATAAGAAAAATAGAACATACTAAATTTCTAAAACCGGGCTATAAAGGCCCGGTTTTTTTATGTCCAGACTATTCTTTTTGTAAAGCTCCAAAAACATATACACCAGCGAATATTCCGATTACTGTATATATCCCGGATAAGGTTCCAAATCCAATTTGTGCAAGGGCAGGGCCCGGACAGGCTCCGGTTAAAGACCAGCCTAAACCGGCTAACAATCCACCGATGACATGCACCTTTTCCGGTTTTTCTTTTGGAAAAGGAATTTCTTCTTTTGTCAGGAGAGCTTTCCAGCGTATCTTATGTAAGAAATGGGTAAAAACAAAAGAGATTCCAACAGCAGTACCTAAGATACCATATAGGTGAAAGCTTTTAAATAAAAACATATCATAGATTACATTATAATTAGAAACCCCGGATAGAATTAATACATAACCAAATAAGATTCCGGCGAAGAGATAAAAAAGATTCAATATCATAATTTCCCCCTGACTATATATTCTAATATATGGGTCATAATACTCCCGCCGATAACAAAGAAAATACTGGTAACTACACTTGCCTGGGAACCTCTGGATATTCCGGAGATTGAATTTCCCGAAGTGCAGCCTTTTGCCATTCTCGAACCGTATCCCCAGAGAAATCCACCAGTAAGTAAAACAAGAGCTTTTATTACAGGATTATTTCCCCAGATTGTATCGAAAACTCCGAGTGCAAAAGAGGGTTCATAATCGGCATTTATAATAGCTGCAAGAAAACCTCCTATAACAATACCTATAATAAAAAAAGTCCTAAATCCGAATGGACCTCCCATTTCTTTTCTGTGAAAATATGGTTTTTTTGTGAAAATGGAACAAGCACTAACATAACCCCTGGTGACGGCGAGATAATTTCCCCCAATAGACAAAACCAGAATAGCAACTGCTGCAATAGCAGGGCCTCCATACCAGTACGGCCAAAATTTTTCTATCATACATCCTCCGATATAAATTGAGGCTACAATTTTTTTGATCGATTTGTTGCATATTCTTTTCTAAATAAGAAAGTGGAAAAAAACAGGTAGAGGGGTTTATATGGAAATTAACATTCAAAGGAAAAATGATGCAGTCTTATTGGAAGCGACTAATGCCAGCGGGAATTCTATCCAAATAGACGGTGCTGAGAAAATTGGAGGAACCAATGCCGGTCCGAGACCGATGGAACTGGTTCTTATGGGGCTTGGGGGTTGTAGCTCTATGGATGTTTTAAGCATCTTGAAAAAGAAGAGAGTTACTTTAGATGATTTTAAGGTGAATATTCAGGCCGAGAGAAAAGAAAACGAAATTCCTGCTGTCTTTGAGAAAATTCATTTAAATTTCCAATTTAAGGGAGAGAGTATTACTGAAGATTCGGTTAAGCAGGCTGTTGAATTATCGATGAAGAAATACTGTTCGGTAACTAAAATGTTAGAAAAAACGGCTGACATTACTTACTCTATTACCATAGAGAATTAATACAAATTTATTTAAGGAGAACTGATTTGGAGAATTTAAATCATTTTGAAACTCTTGCGATTCGCACAAGAATGAAAGAAAAAGGTAGGGAGCATTGTAGTCCCATTTATATGAGTTCCAGTTTCACTTTTGAAAATGCAGAAGAAGCAAGAGCGATGTTTGCTGATGAAATAGAGGGAAATATATATACACGTTTTTCCAATCCCAATACTTCTGAGCTGATTGAAAAGATATGTTTAATGGAAGGAGCTGATGATGGATTTGCTACAGCTTCCGGTATGTCTGCTATTTTTACGAGTATCGCAGCTTTTTTAAATAAAGGAGATCATTTACTTGTTTCTCGATCTGTATTTGGCTCTACTCATCAAATTGTAACTCAGATTTTACCTCGCTGGGGAATTGAGTTTACATACGTGGATATAGATAAACCTGAAGAATGGGAAAAAGAAATTCGTTCTAATACAAAAATGTGCTTTGTAGAAACTCCCTCTAATCCCTCTCTGGACTTAATCGATTTGGAATGGTTGGGAAAGCTTTGTAAATCAAAAGGTGTTCTATTGAATGTAGACAATTGTTTCTGTACCCCTTATTTGCAGAATCCTATCCAATATGGTGCTGATATAGTTATGCACTCTACTACCAAGTTTATTGACGGACAGGGGAGAACTATAGGAGGAATTATTGTATCCAATAAGAAATTAACAGAGAAAATCCGGTTTTTTGCAAGACATACGGGTCCTGCTATGTCACCCTTCAATGCCTGGATTCTTTCCAAGAGCCTTGAAACTTTACATGTAAGAATGGACAGGCATTGTGAGAACGCTCTTAAACTCGCTGAATATTTAAAACAACATAAGGAAGTTGAAGAAGTTATTTATCCGCATTTATCTTCTCACCCTCAGTATGAACTGGCAAAAAAGCAGATGAGATTGGGGGGAGGGATTGTAACTTTTTTAGTTAAGGGGGGAATGGAGAAAGGAAAGAAGTTTTTAGATTCCAATAAGAACTTGTCCTTTACGGCAAATTTGGGAGATACCAGAACTATCATTACCCATCCGGCATCTACTACTCATTCCAAATTAAGTGATACTGAAAGAGAAAAAGTAGGCATATTACCGGGGACTATTCGGGTGTCGGTGGGGCTGGAGCATATTGAGGATATTATTCAAGAAATTGATAAGATGCTAAATTTGTAGTATCCCTTAAGGAAAAGTTGTGACTATAGGTGGTATAAACCCTCATCTTTTCCGGTTGTTGAGGGTTTGTCGCTTAAAAAATAATTGCCTTGACTTTTTTTAAAAAATATATAATCTACAATGAGCCCTTTAGGGAAAAGGAGTTGGGTGTCATGCGTTTTTCTTTTACGTTTTTTTATATACTTATCATTTCTTTTCTGTTTCTCGATTGTTCTAAAAAAGTTGAGAAAAAAGATGAGATTTTAAAAACAGCTGCTCTTGCCGGTATTTCAAGTGAGAAACTCCCTCGTATAGATACCGAGTCAATTCCCGAATCACCTGCTGTCCCTGTAAATGAACCCACTCCTTCTGAAGGGGATGGTTCTGAATCAACAGCAAAACCTGTTGAAACGACAAATACGGATCCTATTAATGAGGCCGGCAACAGTTCGGAATCGGAACTTTACAGGAACCAATATCTACCGGAGGATTTTTCTTTAAAAATCCCCACCAAACCGGAAACTCTTAAAAACGAAGTAAATATGTCCAGATGCTATATTGATCAGGCTGTTGAAATGGGAGATGTAAGCAGCACCAACTCAAGGCTTTGTGGGCTTGCCTTTGACCAGGTAAAACTGGAACTTCATGCCCTGTTTCTGGATCTTGCTCTTCCTCATATCCGGGCACTGTGTAAAAATAAGCTTCCCAGCTGTGATCTGGAAGGAGAAGTCATTGACATTACTGTCTCCGAACCTGTTGTTCGAAAAGTCCAGAAACTTTATGCTTTCTATGACTATGTAGGTTTAAATCAGTATTTCCAATACAATGGTTATGAAATAAATAATGGAGCCAAGTTTCCTTATAAACTTCGTGTATATGAAGAAATAGACCATCCGGTTTACGAATATAGGGCTGTGATTATCCAGAGAACTATTAGCACCAGGGGAACCGAAGTCGAAGAAAGACCGGATACAGCTGAAATAACCGTATTATGGGATAAAACAAGAAAAAATATCCTTTTTCAATTTCATGGATTTGCAGAGGTCTTTGATTATAAAATTAATGCCAGACGGGTCTATGATTATTCAATGGCAGATAAGCGGATAAATTATACCACTGAACTTGATTACTGGCATACGAAATCTGATCTTGCTTTTCGCCTCGGCCAATCAGGGAGTATCGTGGAATGTGATAAAAGTGAAGATTGTATCCAACACAGTGGAATTGCCGGTTTTTATGTAGGGTCTGATTCCGAAGCCAATGGAATTACCGGACCTGAAACCTATTATCATTCTTTTCGAATTTCTTCCGGTATAGCGAAGCTGGATGGAGGAATCGTTCATAATATTTATCCGGAAACAGGATATTCCGATCAAATGCTTTTATATAAGTCCGGAAATGAGCTGGAGTATACTTTAAATCCGGATACTACTTTCACTAAAAAATGGGGTTTTTCGAACTCTTCTCCCAATCAGGAAGAGGCCGAATTGAAAGAGAACCTGTTCTGGCAGAACTATCTGAGTTTGGAAGGGAAAATTTTAAATCCTCTGATTACAGCGAAAATTACTCGTTCTGAATTAATTCCTGAATTTCCAAATCGAATCTTCTGGCAGTCTACTGAGATACCCACAACCCCGGTTCCTTTAAATGGATACGGTCTAACAGGTAATCAAACATTCATTCAGATTCGGTTTAAAGAATTGGAAGATAAAGCCTATCGTTCTCTATTTCTTCCTGATGGAAGCAGGGAATACACAGTTTCTGGCGGCTTCTGAGTTTGTTTTTTAAGCGGGAAAAAGGTTTACTTACATAAAAAAATAAATTATCCGATGATAAAACTGTGAAGCCAAAGCTTTCAGTAGCCATCATCACTTATAATGAAGAGAAGAATATTAGAGACTGTATCCGTTCCTGTGAAGAACTGGCAGATGAAATCGTGGTTCTGGATTCGTTTAGTACCGATAAAACAGAAGAAATTGTTCGGAGTTTCCCGAAAGTCAGGTTCTCTACACGGGAATTTACCGGGCATATAGAACAAAAAAATCGAGCTATCGAACTCTGTACCGGGGACTGGGTTTTGTCTCTGGACGCAGATGAAAGAGTAAGTCCTGAGTTAAAAGAAAGCATTACGGCTGTTCTGGAGAAAAAGGAAGATTATAATGGTTACAGGATTGCCAGGTTAACCTATCATCTTGGTAGATACATCCGTCATTCAGGCTGGTACCCTCAAATGAGATATCGTCTTTTTAAAAAGGGGCTGGGACGCTGGAAAGGGGAAAATCCACATGATTTTTTGGAAATTGAGGGCAAGGGGGGGAAGTTAAAAGGAGACATCATTCATTTTAGTTTTAAAGACCTTTCTCACCAGGTTGATACCATCAATAAGTTTTCTTCTATTGTATCGTATACCCGTCATAAGAAAGGTCAGAAATTTTCCGTTTTCATGTCCTTACTAAAACCCATCAGTAAATTCTTGGAAATCTATATTTATAAGCTGGGTTTTTTAGATGGTTACCCGGGTTTTGTGATAGCTGTTTCCTCTGCTTTTTCGACGTTTTTAAAATATGCAAAAATCTATGAATATGATAAAGGATATATCCAAAGACCATCCAATATAAGGGAAGATTATGGGAATTCTACTTAAACCATTCAGGTTGTTAAAACGTTTATTTCAATTTTTTAAAAAAAATAAGAAGAAAGAAGTCGTACCTACGGAAGAAAAGCTTTTACCGAAAAGGGCAAAAGGCTTTGAATTAGAATTAGAAAGTCTACAAAAAAAACTTTCCGATTTCTTACTGACGAATCGTGTTCAATCCGGAAAAGTAGTGGAAAGGGAGAGTTATAAACTCCAAAAGAATGGCCCGGGTGTCTATAAGCTGGAAGGAACTGAATCGGATGGTAGAACTTATTCCATTATTATAGCTACCGGAAATTATCTCAGAGAAGCAGGTGGAAAAATAAATGGATTTATTCATCTTGAAGAAGCCGAGTTAAACCGGGCCCTGCAAGTGGAGCATTCTTCCTTACGCTCCTTTTTTTCCGAGATAAAAAATATACAGGTAGAGGATTATAGTGGAATCTTGCAGAATAATCAGGTGATGGAGCTAAGTTGGGAAGAAATTCTGGATTGGGAGCGTTTTTGGAAAGAGCAACTTCTTCTTTTGTTGAATCCAAACCAGGTGGCTCTGCTACTCGTAACGCTCGGTCTTACTTTTAAGCGTTTTTTTTATGAAACTGCTACGGACAAGCAAAAGCAAATCGTTAGCGATGAGCTTTTTTATTTAAACCAGGGAGTCGGTGAGGCTGCCAGTCCCCACACGAGGAACAAAGGAATTATGAATTTCGATTCTGCCAAACGAACCTTTTTAGACTCTTATCTTTCGATTAAAGAAAAAAGAGAAAAAGAGCAGGGTACAGAGAAACCTTCCGGAAATGAAAAGAAGAATCGTTTAAAATCAGCTTTACGGGGAATCTGAGAAGATTTGAACTCTTTATTAAAAATACAGAATTTAAACATAATCCATACTCAATCCGGGAAAACTATTTTAAGGGATTTTCGGATTTCTTTGCAAAGGGGAAGAATACATGCAGTAATTGGAGAATCCGGAAGTGGAAAAACAACCCTGGCACTTTTACTTTTTAAGCTAAGTCATCCGGATTTAAATTATTATTATGATGTATTTACCTTATTAAATCGGGAATATAAGGATATTTCAAAAAAAGAATGGTTGAATTTAAGAGGGAAGAATATTATTCTCATCCCTCAAAATCCGGCCAACGCTTTCCACCCTTACCGGAAAGTTGGAGTACAGATCAAAGAATATTTCTATTTGAAAGACAAAAAACTTGCAAATAAACCCTTTATCCTGCATATTTTGGAAGAGATAGGGATAAAAGAAGCAGAGGAAAAGTTAAATCGTCTTCCGGCAGAGTTGTCCGGTGGTGAAAGACAGAGAATTTTAATTGCTGTTGCCATAGCTTTGAAGCCAGATATTCTGGTGGCAGACGAGCCTACAACAGCTCTTGATTCGATTAACGAGAAAAATACATTGGATTTGCTCTATCGCCTTGTTTCAGAATCCGGGATTGGTTTACTTCTCATTACCCATGATATGAGGATTGTGGAAGGAATTGCCGATGATGTAACTGTACTAAAGAAAGGAGAATTTGTGGAAAACGCAAGGATTCAGGCCGCTCAGGTTTTATTGAATCACCCTTATTCTAAAAGCCTTTTTGAAGGCTCAATGAGATACCGGGTACCAGGAGGTATTATTGAATGATTAATAAGAGATTTTTTATTGTTTTTTTAGCTTTTCCCTCGCTTTTTAGCCTTTGGGCTGGACCGGTTCTGGAAAAAATTGATATTACACGCTTTCCATCTGTAAAATTGCAGGTTCGAGAATCAAGAGATCGTTCAATTCAATCAGAGAAGCTGAAAATTACAGAATCTCTCGGACCGGAAACACAATATGTAGAGAAGGTGAATATAATTCGAGTCAATGGGTTTCGTCCTATACACGCTCTTTTTTCTGTGCATATTTCTAATTTTGATTCTATAAATAAAGAAGCTCTGGGGATCTTGAAGGGCCTTCTGGAATCTCTGGGAGATCGAGATCGAGTTGGTTTACAATTTTTTGCCAATGAAACTGCTTTTATTCGATTGGATCTGGATAAATATAAAGCCCTGGCACAGTTAGAAAATCTGAGTCCGGGATATGGAAATCGACAGAACTATAGTCTTGTAGATTTACTGAAAGACTATCAGAAAACGGAATTGCCGACTATAGCTTTTATTATAAACCCGGAAATGCCAACTATTCTGGATGAGCCGATTGATGAAATAGTAAAAGGCTTTCGCAAACATAAAATTCCGGTACATATTATTGGTTTGGAAGCTACTGCAAATGAAAAATTAGCTGAATCTACAAAGGGAAGATACTATTCCATTAAAGAAAAAATAGCCTATACAGGTTTGAAATCGGATTTATACGCATTTCGAAAAATTCCTCCTATCCTGGAATATTCTTCTGTTTTTCAGAAAAAATTGAACAAGATATTTCCAAATACAATCAGGGTAAATTTTATCGCCGGAAAAGAAGAATATAATCTTCGTTATAAAGCTTCTTATTTAAATATTATTAAAACCCGTTTTGCAAAGGTGGAGTATTTTTACGGAGCCAGCTTTGCTCTTTTATTTTTCTGTTTGTTGGTTCTTTACCTGATAAACAGGAATATTCGTAACGAATTAGAAAAAGAAAGAAAGAAACAGCTTGAGAAAGTAAAAGAAAACGATTTGTATTATCAGGAAAATGTGCGTGAAGAAGCCCTCGAAGCAAAACGCAAAAAGGTAAAAGCTTCCAAACAAGAAAATCGGGAGCCTTCTTTGACCGCTAATTTAAGGGCAGTTGAGCAAAAGGTAACCAAAAAACTGAACTCGATAGAAGAAGCCAAAGCTTCTTCAACTCCCACCGCTATGTTAACTCAGTATGAGATTGAAGGTAGTTTACCCGAAGAAGAAATTAGTCGGGGAGATGATTACGATACAGCTATACTCATCCAGAAAAAAGGTCCGAACCCGGGTAGACAATTTACCATTAATAAAGGGGAGGTGAAAATTGGTAGCAGTCCGGAAAATGACCTGGTTCTTTGGGATAATTATATAAGTTCGGTTCATGCAAGGATTAAGAAAATTGAAAACAAATATGTTTTATTCGATCTTTATTCCAGTAATGGAGTCTATTTGAATGGAAAGAAATTACTCAGGCCCAGAGTTCTTTCTGATTTTGATGAAATTAAACTCGGAAAAACGATACTTATTTTCAGAGGAAAATAATTGATAAATGGAGACTGGAAAATTAACAGAAGAATTGCGTACGGAAAGGGTGTTTACAATTCCCAATATGATTACCTCTTTGAGAATTTTTGTTTTACCTTTCTTCATTTATTATGCAATTCGTTATGTGAAGTTTCCAAGCGATAGAACAAATGTATATGGACTTGTAAGTACTATTTTTATTGCGATTGTTAGCGATTTTTTGGATGGAAAAGTAGCTCGTTTTTTAAAACAGGAAAGTATTATTGGGAAATACCTCGATCCGGTTTGTGATAAGATAGTGAGTATAAGCGGGCTTATTGTCCTGGTTCTGTACTATGAAATGCCTCTCTGGATTTTAATTATATACTTTGTGCGTGAGATTCTGGGTGTTTGGCTCGGAACCTTCCTTTTTTTTAAAAGGGGAATACAGGGGAGTCCTAATATCTGGGGAAAATTAGGAGTTGCTTTGACTGCCATTACGGTTCTCTGGTATGTTTTCATGCCGGGAATCTCTCTATATATGAAAGAAGATAATATCATCAAACATCCGGAATATGCAGCCTATACAATGATCCTGGTGCTTTTTCTGGGTGCGTTTCAATACTCTTATACATATTGGAACATTGTTTTTCATCCGGAAAAAGAGAAAAAAAAGTAAAAATACTATACCTGTATAAGACCGTACAAGTAATTATAGAATTAACCTGCATAAATATTTTACACTGAGGAATAAACATCTATGAAATCCAGGACATTAGCCATTTTTCTCTCCCTTTTTCTTATCAGCCCTCTCCTGTCTCAGGAAAAAGCGAAGATACAGGTAAAAGAAATTAAAGATGTAGAGAAAATTGATTTTATCAATCGTTCGAGAAAAAGAGCGGATATTTCGATCAGACGACAAAACGAAGCGGTTGGAAAAGCTCTGGCAGAAGCGATTACTGAGGATGGTCAATCATCACATACATATAACAATTTCACCATGCAAAGAATTTTTCCGGGCGAAGATAAGAAAATGGGTGCGGATATTTTAAGTATGGGTAAGTCAATACCCTACGGACATGTAAACTCACTGATTCGAATCATTGAAGCCTATATTCGATATGCTTTTTCATATTCTGAGTCTGATGCTGAAACTATAGCCAAGTATATCATCTATTATAACGCTCTGCACCGTGGAGATAAGGATTACTATAGTGAAAAATATACATCTTCTGTAATGAAAAATTTGGATTCAAAGCGAATCGGTATCGCCAGAGATTATAAGAATTGGGCCGGTCGTTCCCTGATTGTAATTCCATTGGAGAATAATATTCTTTCCAAAAGTGGAAAAGATATAACACTCGATGAGTTAGAAAAAGAAGTGAATAAGATCATTGAAAACCGTAAAGGAAAAGATGATGAAAGAAAACGCTTTGATGATCTGAGCAAGAAGAAGTTGGAAGATGAAAAATCAAAATTAAAGAATCGTATTGATGATCTATATAAAAACGAAGAGAGTCTGAACAAAAAAGCAGAAGAATCTTTTGATAAACTGGAAGAGTTAAAAAAGGACCCTGCTAAAAATAAGGCAGAAATCGAAAAAGAAAAGAAGAAAGTTGATGAGTTGAATAAAAACAAGAAGAAATTAGAGAATGAAAAATTAGCTCTTCGGGATAAGGCAAAAGATATTGAAAAGAAAACCGGTGAAAACTTGGATATTAACAAGAGAGAAAAAAATACGAGTTTAAAAAAAGAAACGAAAGAATTAAAAAAACAAAATCAGAACTTAAAGAAAGAAAATAAAGAAGTCAAAAAAGAGAACACAAGTTTAAAAGAAAAGAATAAAGACCTTACGAAAGAGAATAAAAAAGTAACGAAAGAAAATGTAGTTTTAAAAGAAGAGAAGAAAGGCGTTCTGAAAGAGAATAAGGATTTGAAAAAGTCTTTAGAAATAGCGAAGGAAAGGGAAAGTAATGAAGGAAAGTATTCGAAGAATGTAATTGGTGGAAAAATTATTTTCCTGAAAATCATTAAATATACATCCGAGGGTCGTTATAATAATGAAATTTTTCTTTTGGATCCGGCTAAAGATGATGTCGTGATCAAGAGTGATTTTCATAACATCACCAGCAAAACTTTCCGGGAGCTGGGTTCAAATATCGTCGTAGTAGGTTTTGAAGAAAACCATAAAGATGTATATAAACTGGTTATTTTAGATAAATCTAATCTAAAATACCAGGGAAAATCAGAAACTAAAGTTTTCTGGCAAACACCTTTAGTGGTAGATAATCAAACTAAGGAAATATATGCGATTGAAGAGGAAGATGAACATTTTTATCTCACCAGGTTTGATAAGGATTTGAAAAAGATAAAACGTTCCAGTGTAGAAATCAGTCCTTTTTCTGAATTAACTTTTTATGGTTCTAAGATCTACATTACTTCAAAAGTAAAAGAAGGACAGAAACCTTCTATCCTAATTTTTGATAAAAATAAATTGGAATTAATTAAAACAATCAAACCGGAAATCGAATGATGCAATTTCAATATAGTTTGTTTTTCTGTTTTGTCTTATTTTTCTTTCTGAATACAATTCTTTTCTCTTCTCCTAAACTTGGAGAAGAGGAAATTCGTAATAGTGTTAAGATCGATTTTCTAAACCGTAATGCGAAGCGGGCAACAGGAAAGATAAAACAAGAAAATAGAAGAATCGGTTATAAGCTTTATGAGTTAATTTCTGCACCGAATAGTATGGGTTCTGAAGAGGTTTCCGGTTTTCGTATTCAAAGGTTTCAGAATATCGAAAATAAATTTGGAGCAGATGTCCTTTCGGTGCATAAGTCTGTTAAATATGGTCATATCCATTCTCTTGAAAGGGTATTAAGTGCTTATCTTGAAAAAGCTTTTTTGTATAGTGAATATGAAGCTGAAGTTTTATCTCGATACATTTTATATTACAATGCTATTCATCGTAAAGATATAGAGTATATACAAAAAAAGTATTCTAAAGACGTAATACGTAATATTGAGGAAGAAAATATAGGAATTTCTAAAACCTACAAAAATTGGGCCGGTAGGACCAGTCTTGTTATTCCGATAGAAGGCTTTCCCGGTACAAAAGTGAAGAGACGTATTGTACTGGATGAGATTGAAAAAGAAGTAGGGGATCTGATTGAAAAGAGTCGGGAGGGTAAAGAAGATAAGGAGGAACTGGAAAGATTAATACAAAAACAAAAAGAGAAAGATGAATGGTTGAGTAAGCAAAAGAAAAAGGCAAACGAAGATGATCTGACCATAACAGATCCATCTCATAAAAATTCAAACCTTCAAGATAAAGAAACTTCTAAGACTCTGGATGATAAGGAAGAAATAATCCTTAAAAAAGCAGGACCAAAAAAGAAAGAAGAGAAAGATAAGAAAGAACCTTCTGTAATCGAGCTAGAGTTAGAAAATAAACAATTAGAAAAAGAAAAAAAGCGGATTGAGAATGAAAAGGATTCTTTGAAGCAAAATATTAAAAACAAGAAAAATGAGAACGATGCTTTTCTGGATAAAAATAAAGAATTGGAAGAAGATACACAAAGAAAGACTTCGGAAAACCGGGATCTAAAAGAAAATATTCACCGTATAAAAAAGGAGAATCTATCTTTAAAACAAGTTCTTGATGAAAAAGAAAGCAAGTATTATGAAAAGGGAAAATACACAGACAATGTAATTGATGGAAAAATATATTTTATGAAAATTATAAAATATGTTCCGGAGATAGAAAGGTATAATAACGAAATTTATCTTATTGATCCATTGAAAGATGATGTGGTCATAAAAAGTGATTATAATAATATTTGTAGCAAGTCTTTTAAAAAGTTTGGTAAAAATCTAATTATGATTGGCTATACTGACGGACAATTTCGCTTAGTATTACTAAATCGCTACAATTTGCGTTTACAATCTTCTTCTGAAGCCAAACTCTATTTGCACAGTCCTGTTGAAATCTCGGAGAAAAGTATGCAGGTTTATGCTTTTGAAGATGAGGGTGGAAGATTTTTTATTGCAAAATATGATAAAAATCTAAAGCTTTTACATCGTTCTAAGGTGGAAGTTCAGCCGGATTCAGAAATTACTTTTTACGGAGAAAAGATTTATTTGAGTTCCAGGGGAGAAGAAGGGAAAGAGCCGGAAATCCTGATTTTCAAGAAATCCGACCTGACATTATTGAAAAAAATTAAACCCTAACTTTCCTCGTTTATAAACTGTAAGAGCTTGATGTCTACATCGGTGCTGGATGGGTTGCTTCTCAAGAACTCTTGAAGGATGTTGATAGCGTCTTCTTTTTTTCCCATATTATGATACCATAAATCGGATAATTCGATAACCGGTCTCGAATCCTTCGCGTCTTTCCCGATGAGTTGTTGATAAATCTCTTCTGAGTTAGCAAATTCCCCCATTAATTTGAGAGTGGAAGCTTTACCGAGAAGAGCATAGTAGTCTTCTTTGTTTCTATTAAAACATTCGAGTGCTTTTTCAAATTCTCCCATACCTCTTAAACTATCTGCGTATCGGTTTATGATAAGTTTGTTGTTTGGATCAAATTTAAGAATTTTTTCCCAAAATTCTATCGCCTTATCAAACATTTTCTTTCCCCTATAGCATTCGGCTAGACCATATAGGGCAAAAAAGTTATTGGATTCGAGGCTTTCTGCTTTTTCGTAGAATTCAATTGCTCGGTCATAGTCTTTAATTTTACGATAGCTATTCCCTATTTCGGTGAGGATCTTAATATTATTGGGTTGTATATTTACAAGTTTTTCCCACCAGTGGATGGCATCCAGATAACGCTGGCAGGCAAAATATAGATGACCGATTCCAACGATTACATATTGGTCGTTGGGATTGATCTGTAGTGCTGACATATAGTAGATTTCTGATTCTTTAAAATTCTTCAGTTTTCTATGCGCATCAGCTACTCGGCTTAAAATGGAAGCATCTGACATTGTGATATGTCTGTATTCTTCAGCGATATTGATAACCATATTAAGTTGTTTCATATCACGGTAACAATTCATTAAACCCATGATAGAAAATTTATTGGAAGCATCGCTTTCAAGGCATTTCTTATAATAAATTATCGCATCTTCATATTGCCTGGTTTTATACAAAAGATCACCCATTCCAACAAGACCGTAGGTATTTTCGGGATCAATTTTTAGAAGCTCTTCAAACTTGGTTTTGGCTTCATTAAACCTTTTAATCTCAATGTATTTATAGGCTTCTTTCGCAAGGTTTTTTATCTTGTTAAATTCCTGATCTGCACTTTCTTTGGCTTCTTCTATTTCATTCATGCTTTTCTTTCTCTTCTTGTTTATCGTCGGTATTTTTATTGGAATCAACTAATAGAAATTCCAAGAATAAAAATCACCTATGCCTATTGTCATTTGATAAAATTATATGCAAGGATCAAGATAATTTTACTAAAAATCCTTTTCTTATCTATGATAATTATTATTACTGGGACATAGTCATTCGAATTGACTTTTATATCAATTAAATTCTGAAGATTGTCCGAAAATATGCCTGCCGGAGTTTATTCTCTCAGCTTTTTATAAATTGATTTTTTAAAATATTTAAAAAATGATCTACAACTTTATCTTCTGAAGCACTCTTTTTTATTTCGGTAAAAAGCTCATAGGCAGCATTGTATCTGTTATCTGTATAATTATAAACTGCCTGCTGGAATAGCTCAAGAGTATTGAGTTTTTGAAACCTGATTTCTTCGGGGTCTGCATCAAAGACCTCGTAAATCCAGACAGCCGAGGTTTTCCCTTTCATAATTACCTTATCAATAGCACGAATATCGTATCTGGATTTATCCTTGATATTCTTATAACTTTCTTCAGAGATTAAAATTCCTACTCCATATTTTTTTGTCATGCTTTCTACACGAGATGCCAGGTTGACTGCATCAGAAATCACGGTTCCTTCCATCCTGTTCAGGCCGCCAATAGTACCGAGCATTAAGTTCCCGGTATTAATACCTATCCCAATTTCTATTGTCTTGTAGCCGGAATTTATCCTGTGAAAATTATATTCCTGTAAATTTTTTTGCATAGATATAGCTGAAGAAATAGCGTCTTCGGTTTCTTCAGGGTATAAAGCCATAATGGCGTCTCCAATATATTTATCAATAAATCCTCTGTGTTCCTGTATAATTGGAGACATTCTTTTTAGATAAGAGTTTATAAAATTAAAGTTTTCTCTGGGACTCATTGTTTCTGAAAGAGTTGTGAAGGAACGTATATCCGAAAAAAGAACTGACATATATTTTTCTGAGTGATCACCCAATTTTACATCGATAATACTGTCTTTATTGATAAGTTTTATAAATTCCTGAGGAACAAATTTTTCATAGGCTCCTGAGGTTTTTGATAGGTTTAAATGGTTTTTTATCCGGGTTAAAAGCTCATCCTTACTGAAAGGTTTTGTTAGATAGTCATTGGCTCCGTGTATAAAACCCTGAACCAGATCATTAATCTGATTTTTTGCTGTAAGTAAGACAATAGGTAATATATTAGCATTATAGTTTTCTCTAATTTTCTTACATACCTCATAACCAGTCATTTTGGGCATCATAACATCTAAAAGAATTAGGTCGGGAATTACCGGTGATTTGGATAAAATATCAAGTGCTTCCTGTCCATTAGAAGCCTGTAAAATAGAATAGTTATGAAGGCTTAAGTGATTGGATAAAACCTGTAGGTTGATTGGTTCGTCGTCTACAATTAAAATTTTATAGTTAAATTCCCCTTTGTTAAGAGTTATTTGTTCTGCTAATTCTAATGGGTTTTCACTTAACCTTGTTAGAATCGATTCTTCTTGAGGCTCTTTAGAACTGGCTTTTTCCTGGGATACAGGTAAGGAGAATGTGAAAGTAGAGCCTTCGCCCAGAGTAGATTCCAGAGTAATTTTACCATCGTGCAGTTCTACTAATTGACGGGTAACGGTAAGTCCGAGTCCGGTTCCTCCGTATGTTCTATCGGAAGAAGAGTCTATCTGTTCAAAGGATTTAAAAATGGCTTCAAATTTATCTTCCGGAATACCTATTCCTGTATCCGAAATCGAGATATACATAAAACTATCTTCTTTCACTTCGGCTCTAATTTCTACCTCACCACTATCTGTAAACTTGATAGCATTTCCAACTAAATTATATAATATCTGTTGTATCCTGTTTTCATCTCCTATAGCAGATGGAAAATCCTGAGGTATAGAATTTTTTAATGTAATATTTTTCTTTTGTATGAGTGCCTCGGATAAAGTTAAAACAAGATTGGAAATAGAATAGATATCAACCGGTTTTTTACTGACTTTAATTTCGTTACTTCGCATTTTCGAAAAATCTAAAATATCATTTACCAGGTTAGAAAGTCGTTTTCCACTGGTGATAATAAGAGAAAGATTATAAGCTACTTTTTCCGGAAGCTTTCCTGCAGCTCCATCTAAAAGAGATTCACTTAAGCCTATAATTCCGTTTAAAGGGGTTTTTAATTCGTGTGAGGTATTGGCTAAAAAATCATCTTTTAATTTATCCAGTTTTGTCAGAGCCTCATTTTTCTCCTTTAGCTCAATTCCGAGTCTTTCTGTAGTAGAGAAAGCTATCGAAAAGTTTTTTGAAAGAAGGTAGCTCTGTAGAAAGATAAAAGAAATAAATCCAAAAGGAGCCAGATGGATAGAATGGATAATGATTTGGTTGCTGTATAAGAAATCATGAATTATGGTTGTTGAGAAAATAAGCAAACTAAATATAAAAAGCTTACTACCGGGTAAGTTAAATTTAGAACCTTTCAGTAAGGTTGCTAAAATATAAACTATGCAACTCAGAGTTAATAATTGATAGGCCTGTACGCTATGGGTGTAGTAAAAAGAAGTACCAAAAAGAACGAAAAGAGAAAAAAGGGCAGCCATCGCTCCAATAAAGTAAATAAATTTGGGATAATTAATTTGTTTGAATAGATGTAGATAATAGAACATGAATATGGGGAGCCCGAGATAAAAGGATAAATATTCTATTTTTAGAGTGAGCTCCCAGGGCATTCCTTCAAAGTAGGAAGGTAGGAATTTTTCACCCAGTACAAGAGTTCTTAGAGCGAAAATAAGACAAAAGAGTCCGAAGTATAGAGCTTCAAGTGCTTGCCTGCGGTTACTATAAATCCCGATATGATACAATCCCATCATGAACATACTGGCAAATAAACAGAATTCAAGAAAATAGGAATAATGAAGTTTTCGGTTTATGAGTTTTGGAGTTCCAATTTCCAGTGGATACCAGAAACCGGACATTCGATAATGAAAATTAGAGATATGTACTATAAGTTCCAGATCTTTAGTTTTAGGAAAATAGGTGAAGCTAGTCGGTGTGCTATTCGGGATGGATTCGAAGACTGTTTTACCCGGTTTTCCAACCTCGACTGCTAATTCCCCATTAATAAAAAGTCTCAGATTCGTTCCCATACCTTTTGTATAAAAACTAATGGGATTCGTATCATGTAAAAATACACGTAAGCGATATGTGGCAAAGCCCTGTTTATCAAAAAATTGATTATTCAAATTTTGCCAGGTAGAGGGTACTTCCATGTAAATATCCGGTCTGGGTTTTGTTTCTCCGTAGAAATCAGAAGAAAGATAAAACTTTTTCCAATAAAATTCCCAGTAGGTGTCAAGAGGTATGGGTTTGTCCTGTTTAGATAAATCAAAGTCAGAAAGATCTAAAATTCCATTTTTCTTTAGTGTTTCTGAGGATAATTCAGTAAGTAATAATATGGGTAATAAAATTATAAACAATACATGCTTGAATTTTTTCATTGAGTAACCGGTTTTATGGAGAAATACCCTAACAAACAAAACTTTTTTGTCTATAAAAAAAGGTTTTCCTGTTTGAAAATTCAGGATATAATTAGAAATGGATAGAAATCTAACTATAAAAAAATGTATCCTTGCTTGTTTTAACCGTCTATACTTTTGGGAGGGAATATGTATTTTGATTTTTCATATTTTTTGATTGTAGGTCCGGCCATGCTTTTAAGTTTATGGGCGAGTTATAAGGTGAAATCCAGCTTTTCTCATTGGAGTTCTTATAAGTCAAGTACCGGAGCTACCGGTGCAATGGTGGCTAGAGCGATTTTAGATGCAAATGGACTAAATTATGTACGGGTTGAACATGTACCCGGAGATTTAACCGATCATTACGATCCTTCTTCTAAAACTTTACGGCTTTCAGATGCCACGTATTCTTCTAATAGTATTGCTGCTTTTGGTGTAGCAGCTCATGAAGCCGGACATGCTATCCAGGATAAAGTTCAGTATCCTATGCTAGGCTTCCGCTCGGCTATTGTTCCGATTGCCGGTTTTGCATCTTCTATGAGCTGGTTTATTATTATGCTGGGAATGTTTCTCATGTATCTAATGGGAAAAGTTGGTTTTTTTATTGCAATTATTGGAGTTGTCCTGTTCTCTATAGTGGTACTGTTTCAATTAATAACCGTTCCGGTTGAAATAGATGCTTCGAATCGAGCCAAGGAAATTCTTGTGAGGATGGGCTATATCCATGGTAAGGAAGCAGAGGCTGTTAATGAAGTTTTAAACGCGGCTGCCTGGACTTATGTAGCGGCTGCTGTAACAGGAATTGCTACTTTATTATATTATTTGTTTCGTCTCGGCTTTTTTCGTTCGGATGATTAAACTTAAAGGGAGATTACGATGAAAGTTCTCGCTTCGATTCTGTTGTACCTGTTTTCAGTAGGAGTTTATGCTGATAAAAATAAGATCATTGCCCTGGTAACTTTTGTAAATGGAGAAGCCTATTATCAGGAAGAGAGTAAAATGGAGAACCTGAAAGTGCATACTCTTTTGCAGCCCGGTTCCAGTGTGTTTACTAAAAAAGGACAATTAAGGATCCAGCTGGGAAAGAACTCCATCCTGCATCTCCCTTCATATTCAAAACTTTCCCTTGAATACTCCGGTACTGAAGAAAAATTTGATATAACACTTTTGTTGAAGGAAGGTGCTTTGTACACCCGTATTTTAAAAGATCTGGAAAAAAAATCAAATTTTAAGGTTTTAACGAAAACTTATGTGGCAGGTGTAAGAGGGACTGAATTCTTGATCCAGGATTATCCATCTTCCGTAGGTGCTGAGAAAAACGGTGTTTTCGTGCATAGCGGTAAAGTTGAAATTCGAGATGCTTCTTCGGACATTGTAAGAGATACTCTTCAGGCGGGGGAAGAACTAATTCAAGACAAGGACAAAATGGTTAAAAAGCTTTTAGATGATTATATGGTCGAGAAACTCCGGATTTTTGAGGAATTGAAAGTAATGAAGGAAAAAACCTATGAGCTTTTGAAAGAACAAAAACTGAAAAATTTGTCTATCTATAAAAGTTCAAAAGAAAAAATGAAGAAATAAACTCTGACTGAAAATCTGTATCTTTCTCTATACTTTGTCAATAAATTTCCGATAAACTGACAGAGAGGAATGAAGATGCAGGAAAAAAACTATATCCGTATTGCTTATTTTACAGGCCAGCCGAGTTCTCTGGATCCCTTCCATGGTTTTGATCCGGATTCTTATACGCTCATAACGGCCTGTCATGATAGTCTTACCTATATTGGAAAAGATGGAGAAATTAAACCTTTATTAGCTACTTCCTGGAAACGTCTTAGTCCTACCTGTTTTTCTTTCATCCTGAGGGAAGGAGTAAAATTTCATAATTTAGAGGATTTTAATGCTGAGGCGGTGGTACTTACCTTACAAGCCCAGATAAATCCTGAAAATAAATCTCCTACCGGCCTGGGAATTTTATCCTCTATTAAGGAAGTTGAAAAGGTATCGGAATACGAAGTAAATATTTATACACATTTTCCTGATAGTATGTTACCTTATCGAATGGCAATTTTTTCGGCTATTGTTCCTCCTCAGTTATTAAAAGAGAAAGGAGTGGATTATTTTAAAGATAAACCGGTAGGAACCGGTCCTTTCATTTTCGAGTCTATGCAGAAGGGAAAAGAAATTGTTCTTCGGGCCAACGAAAACTATTGGGGAGGCAAGCCTAAAGTTTTCGGACTGCGTTTTCTTTGTCTCCCCTCACAATATTGGACAGAAGGGATTAAGCAGGAAAAGGTAGATTTGATGTATGGAGTTCAGGACCTCCAGATTCCTCTCTTACGTACGGAAAAGAATCTTTATATACAAAGCCAGCTTTCAACTTTTTCTCACTGGTTTCTTTTAGCTTCCAAAGGTCCCTTATTAGATAAGCGGGTTAGATTGGCTATGAATTTGGCTATTGACAATACTATGATTGCACGATTTCACAGTCACGGAAACTCGATTCCACAAAGGTCTATAGCTACAGAGGGTCAATTTGGATATAATCCTTATTTACAAATTTATCAGTATGATCCTGAAAAAGCCCTGGAACTTTTAAAGGAAGCGGGTTTTGAAGAAGGATTTACTCTGAAGGGTATTGTTGCAGATCATTCGGCGAGTCTTGTTCAAATGATTGCTGCTTATCTGGAAGATATTAATATTACATTAGAATATGAGATTATTCCGAGAACTGAGTGGATGGAAAGGGTTCCGAATGCCAGGATGAGGGGAGAAGGTATATATCCGGGTGATTTTGCAGTAGCGCCGATTGATAATCCGATTATGTATTCCGGTTTTCATCATTATATTTTTCTTTCTAAAGAAGGACCTTTTTCTCTTGTTGAGGATGATATATACCAGCAATTATTCCTTGAATCTATGACTGCTGAAAATGAAGTTGTTTCGGAAATGAAATTACAGGACCTCGATTGGTATGT
This sequence comes from Leptospiraceae bacterium, assembly GCA_024233835.1. NCBI lineage: Bacteria > Pseudomonadati > Spirochaetota > Leptospiria > Leptospirales > Leptospiraceae > Leptospiraceae bacterium. The sequence goes on along the minus strand of JACKPC010000006.1, from coordinate 277,668 downwards.
TCATGAAGAAGCAATGCTACTTTTTACCATTCAATCAGAGGTACATGTTGTTCTTGCAAATGGTGTCGAGATGGATATATCTAAAAATGGACATTTCGGTACTTATTCCTGGTTAAGCTTACAGGATAATCGAGAAGAAAAAGAGTATCCTGAATGGGATTTTGAATATTTAAATGAAAATAAAGATGTAGAATATGAAGAGTTTCAAAAGGTGTTTAAAGCTTCCGAACATGCAAACATGTTTTGGTTTACGGGTGAGGCATTACAGGATAAAAGGCTGGATAAGTTAGTCAGCAATTTAAAATATTTAGAATATCTTAAGCAGACACAGGAGAAATTCAGATTTATTCAAATTGTTCATTTCCTTCAAAAAGTCAAAGACATGGAAGCGCTAATGGAAGCATCCCGGTTTTCAGGTATAGCCACGTACAATATAAAGGGGGAACCATTACTATTTAACCATACCTTCTTGAATCTTTTGGGAAAATCAGCGAAAGTAAAAAAGATACATGAACTGTTTACTTCGCTTGAGTCCTGGAAAAATTTTGAAGAGAAATTGAGGGAAGAAGAAGGTTTTCTTGGTTCTATTGATCTTGTAAAAGATGATTCTAATATTTTACCGGCACAGGTCGCCTGTTCTTTACGCCTGGATGATACCGGTCGTTCTGTAGGTTATTTATTGATTATCCGGGATGAAAGTCATGAAAGACGCTTACAAAGAGAATTGGAACTCAGCTACTTAGATCTGGAGAAAAAAGTAATTGAAAGAACAAAAGAATTAAAAGAAACTCTGGATCAGGTGGAAGCCTTAAAAAAAATACAGGATGGAGATTATTTTTTAACCAGCTTATTGATTACTCCTCTCGGACAAAATGTAATTCAGAGTCCTTATGTGCAGGTCGAATCGTTTTTGAAACAAAAAAAGTCTTTCTTGTTTAAAGAAAAATACTATGAAATCGGAGGAGACATTAACATTGCTCATAAGCTTACATTAAAAAATAGAAGCCACATTTTGTTTATGAATGCTGATGCTATGGGAAAATCTATACAGGGTGCAGGAGGAGTTCTGGTATTGGGTTCTGTTTTTCAATCCATTATAGAGAGAACGAAGATGAATCCTTCTGAGTTAAACCATTACCCTGAAAGATGGTTAAAAATTGTTATTAAAGAGTTAAATGGAGTTTTCTTGAGTTTCAATGGTTCTATGTTAATTTCTCTTGTCGTGGGTTTAATTGATGAAGAATCAGGTCTGATGTATTATGTTAATATTGAGCATCCGGAGTTAATTTTATATAGAGATAAAAAAGCTTCTTTTTTAAAATACAATAGTTTTATTCGTAAGCTAGGCACTACTGATCTACCGGATATAATCCATATAGATACATTTAACTTATCTGAGGGTGATATAATTCTTATGGGTTCTGATGGAAAAGATGATGTGGTTGTAGGAGAAGCTGAAGATGGTTCGAGGATTATAAATGAAAATGAAGAAGCATTCCTACTTAAAATAGAAGATGCCGGAGCTGACTTGAGTAAAATTTATCAATATATTGGTTTTTGGGGAGAAATTACAGATGATTTTTCTTTATTAAAGATTACTTATACGGCTTATAATAAACCTAATGTAAGTTCAAAGTTAGATTTAAAAGGGCTTGTAAAAGAAGTGAATCAATATTTGTTAGAGCAGAAATATGATTTAGTTATATCCAAATTAGAAAAAACATACTTTGAAACTTCCAATAAAAAAGTATTCAAGTGGTTTATTGAACTCCTTATACAAAAGGAAGATTATGAAAAAGCATCGAACTATCTCGAAGCCTATATCTATGCCCATCCTGAAGATACAGCTGCTATTTTTGCAAACTCTTATTGTTTAAGAAAAATAAAAAAGTATGAGAAAGCTATAGATTTTGGAGAAAGAATTCGCCTTCGTGGTTCAAAAGAGATAGAAAATACAATTAACCTACTAAAATCATATATAAAAGCAGGGAAAACAGAAAGAGTTAAATACATAGGAACTCAGTTACTTAAAATTTCCATAGAGGACGATAGATTGAAGCGCTGGAAAGCTTATTTGGAAAAAAATATTCGGGAATCTATTTGAAAAACTTCTGGCTTTTTTAATGGGATAGCTGTATAAAGGAATTCTTATGAAGAGAATTATATACATTTTCGTTTTTCTTATCACTTTACCCTTATTTTCCTCAGTCGAAACAGGAAAAATTTCTATATTTATAGCCGGAAAAGCAAAGGGAAGTATTCGTAAGGATATAAAGAGAGCTCTTTCAAAAATGCCAAATACTATTGTCTTAAACAAAAATCAATTACAGGGGGCATTGAAAGATAAGAAAATTGGAGAAGCCGGTATTTCTAATCCGGATTTGCTTAAGAAACTTGCTAAAAGTAAGATGCTTGATTATCTGTTATTGTTAGAAGGTAAGAGTAATACTGGTTTTAAACTCATAGAAATTAAAAATGGGAAAGTAATGGCTAGCTGGAAAAAATATTCAAAAAAAAGTCTTAAAAGCTTATCAGAAATTATAGAGAGAGAAGCTATATTATATGAGTTTGTTAATATATCAGTTTCTGAGTCTGAAGATAAACTTGTAAAATTTGGTGATATTGAATGTATCAATCAAAAAGAAGAGGACGAAGATGACGATGAGGAAATTATAAATACAGATAATACACATTGTAAATTTCATCTAAAAGAAAAAGTTGGATTTAGATATAGAGTAATAAGAGAGGATTTAGACAGGAGTTATATATATTTGACTGTGTTCGCATATACTCAGGATAAAAAAATTATCCAATTATTTCCAAATAAATATTCAAGCAGCAATAAGATTCGTACAGGTAGAGAGAATGTTTTTCCATCATCAAAAGACAAATATATACTTTATGGAGATTATCCTATTGGAAAAGATAAGGTGATTATGATTGCTTCTTTGCAGCCTGTTGGTTTACCCGGAAATAGTCCCCGTGCAGGAATTTATAAATACGCAGATATTGGAAAAGCACAATACGGAGTAATTGGATTAAAAAAAATACCTCAAAATTCTTATGATGTAAAAATTATCACATCTGAAACTATAAAATAACTGGAGAATGGAATGATAAGGACTTTTATAATAATCTTTCATATTTGTAATTTTAGTTTATTAGCAGAAAAAATATTAGGATATAAAAAAGCATTATCCAACTATATTCTAAATTTATCAGAAATGGAGTACAAGAATTACAAAGAAAGTAATACTGTTTTAAACAATTATAAGGATTGGAAAAGTATACTGGATAGAACTTTCTACCGTCTGGCTCAGTCTTCCGGTCTGTCTAATTTTAAAATAGAGTATTCAATAATAAAAAATCCCAGTTTTAATGCTTATGTATATCCGGGTGGACAATTTATTCTTCATACCGGTACATTAGATGCAATCGATAAGGAAATAAAAAAGCAGAAAGAGAATGGACTGGAGCATAATACATATAGAGAGTTTTATATTTCCGGTATTCTGGCTCATGAACTTGCTCATTACTATAACAGGCACACTTTCAAGTTATACATGAAAAAGTATAGCTTTAGTAAAAGCTCAACAAGCAATTCACTTAGTTTAATTAAATTTGGTCAGGATTTAGAACTCGATGCAGATAAAACAGGATATGTTCTTTTAGGAAAAGCGGGTTATGATACGTCTTACTTCTTAAAAATTCTAAAGTTTTTAAACAAGAAATATCAAGAAAATTTAAAAAAAGGAAATCATAACCCCTATTTTTCTTCTCATCCGAGTCCAAACAGGAGGCTGGGTAAATTAAGCGAGAAAGAAAAAAAATTTTATATCTTTGCTGATAAGATGGAAAGTGCTTTTGCAGATATACAAATAGGTACAAATTTAAAAAATGCTCTTAATGAAATAGAGAATGGACTCGTACGTTTCAAGAATAATCCGGATTTACTTCGAGCTAAAGCTGTAGCTCTTCATAAACTATGGCTGGAATCTGCGGAGGTGGAGAAACTCCTTCTTCGATCTATTATCGATTTACCATCTTTTCGAAATGATATGTTACTAAAAAAATTAGGAACAAGAGATATAACTAAAAAGATACCGGGGAATTTGAGGTTTTACTATAAAGCTAAAAAAACCTATAAAAAGGTAATTAGTATAACAAAGGATCCCTTTTTTCTTTCTAACTATGCAACTTTACTATCCTACTCTCCAAATCCACGACAGGAACAAAAAGCAGAAAGCTTAGCCAGGAGAGCCTATGAAGAAAGCAGAGGCAATCTGGTAACGGGTAATAATCTTGGAGTGGTTCTTTATCTCATAGGCAAAAAGCGAGATGCACTGACTATTTTTGAGATTCTTGCAAGTGAAGCTAATAACAAAATAAAAGATTTGTTAAGTAAAACCGATGATAATGCAAAAGAGCAAATTAATAGAATGGCTCGTGATATAAAAAGGATGCAAACTTATAATAAAAGATATGTAAATAGAAGTTTCACATCTATTCTTAATCTTGCACTTTATCATTATTATACAGATCCCAAATCAATGAAAGCCAGAGTAGTCACAGCACTTTATCTTCAATATGATAAGCATTCAGAGTGGGCCAAATTTCTCGCTACCGGGATGAATATGGAAGATCAAGTTGCAGAATCAAAACTTGTTATTAATATGCAAACAAAAATACATGAGGTAGGAATTGGAAATAGCTTTAAGGAGGTATTTGAGAAATGGGGTAACTTTTCCAGGACTAAAAACTTTGGAAAAAAGGTTTATTACTATTATGATAAACATAATGCTAAAATTGAATTTCATGATACTATTGTAACAAATATCGAATTATCTCCCGGCACAGATTATAAACTTAATCAAGCGATTACACCGGATATAAGGGAAAATAAAGTGGATGAGTACTTTAAGAAGCATGCTGAAATAGAAGGAAATTACAAAACTTATTTAACAAATACGGGAAAAGTAACTATCTACTCAGAAAAGGGAATCGTTAAAAAGCTATGGTTACATAAATAAGTCTATTTATTTTGCAAGATTGGGATTTTTCACCTGCATACATTTTTAAAGAGATTTTTTTTTGTAGGCTACTATTTTTTTTTTGACAAAATTTTCCTCTTAGTTCCTACTTGAATAAAGGGAAAAAGATGAAAAAAATACTAATAGCTTTTATGCTCATATTACTATCTTATTGTGGCTCTCCTCTCAAGAAGAACGTATCTAGGGATTGTAAAAAAACAAGTCCGAGTATCTATAACGATGCCGGCAAAGTTGCAATGAATCCCGGTGAGGAAACTGACTCCAACGGTGGTTTTGGGGAAAAAGATGATATGATTCGAGGTAAAACAAATGTAAGTAGAGCTCTTGATGAGGAGGAAAGTGCTACAGAAAGTCAAACAACAGAAACGAAGAATATTAGTAAAGAATCTACAAGTGATTGCAACTAATTCGAATTTCTTTAATTAGTTTTTTACTATTTATTCTATTCTTAAATAGCTGGTTCATCAATTTTGTTCCATATAAGCAGTATATATGTTTCATCATAAGAGAATTATAGGAACTATTATATGGTTTTTTCCTTTTATACTATCCTTTGTTCTACAATTCTTTGGGACTTTAGACCATATAGAAGAACTGATTGTTTACCAGCATTATAAAAACATAAATCCTAACCATAAGTTTTCTGACAAAATTGTCATTGTAGCAATAGATAATGATTCCTTGATGCACTTTGCCCAGCATCCAGATTTCGGAAGATGGCCCTGGAAAAGAAGTGTTTATCTTCCGGTATTACAATTTATAGAAAAATATAATCCGAAAATTATCCTATTTGATTTACTATTTTCGGAACCTTCCAAAGACGATTCAAAGTTAGTTCAATTTAATAAGGAATCATCTGTGATTTCTCATACTCTTTTTCTACAAAAAGGTGAGTTAAACAATACACAAACTATACCGGAAATGTATTTTAAAAAACATTCTATTCGGGTAGAAGAGAAAAGAAACAATTGTAATATAGGATTTAATACCATCATTTTTCCCAGTAATCAAATAGGTCTAACAGCTCCAAGTCTACATGCTGTCGGGGAAAAAGAATTAGGGGGAAGGTTGGATAAGGATGACTTATTAATTTATAAGTATAAAAATTATTATTTTCCTTCTCTTCCAATTGTTGCTTATAATTCTATAAATAAAATTTTGCATTTAAAAATGAGTTCTTCCGAACTGAAAATTAAGACCGGAACCGGACTTACAACGATTCCCTTAAAAGATTGTTATTATAGTTTGCATTATTACTCCTTCGAAGAAACTAAAAATATACCCATTGTTCCATTTTATAAGTTCAATAACCTATTTTTTGATGATAAAACTGTACATCATAATTTTGATGCTACCTTTCGAGATAAAATTGTTTTAATCGGGACAACCGCAACTTCGATTTATGATGAAAAAATTACTCCTTACGGAAACCTTCAAAACCTTCTTTTGAATGCAACTACTATATCGAATTTATTGGAAAATCATTTTCTTACAAGAGTTCCTATCTGGGTTAATATTGTCTTGGGTTTTTTTCTTACTCTGATCGGTTTGTATTCCATGTTTTTTGTTGGGGGAAATTACAGAAGAGCTATAGTATCCTTTTCTGTATTATTAATCTATATGCTATTTGCAATATGGATGTTTAAATATGATATTTCTTTTAATCTTTCTTTTTTTGTTACTTCTTATCCTATCTCTTTTGTATTTTCCCTGTGGTATATTTCTTTTCTTGAAGGCAAGGAAAATGCAAAGTTATTAAAAGAAACTATTGAGTTAAATAAACAATTAAAAGCATTTAATGAAAAAGCAGAAGAACTGGTTAAAAAGCGAACCGCACAGTTGGAAGAAGAAAAGAAGCTTACCGAAAAAATCATGATAGAACTGCAAGAAAGAAATGAAATAATTGAAAGAGAACAAAAAAAAGCAGAAGAACTGTTACAAAATATTTTACCACCTGAAGTAGCAGAAGAATTAAAGTTGAAAGGAGAAGTTCAACCCGTATATTATAATTCTGTAAGTGTATTATTTGCCGATCTAAAAGGATTTACTAAAGCTGCTGAGACTATGACAGTAGAAGAACTGGTCAGAGAATTAGATGTATGTTTTTTCTATTTTGATGAAGTAACAAAAAAACACAATTTAGAAAAAATCAAAACTATAGGAGATGCCTATATGTGTGCGGGAGGTTTACCCAAGGAAAATAAAACCCACGTTATCGATGCCTGCCTGGCTGCATTGGAAATTCAGCATACAATGCAACAGGCAAAAGAAGTTAGAATTATCATGAACCTACCTTATTGGGAGTTACGCCTGGGAATTCATGTAGGGCCTGTAGCTGCCGGTGTAGTAGGAAAGCATAAATTTGCCTATGATATTTGGGGGGATACAGTTAATATAGCATCCAGAATGGAATCAAGTGGAGAAGCTGGAAGAGTAAATATTTCAGGATATACATATAAATTAATGAGATTCTTCTTTGAGTGTGAATATCGAGGAAAGGTGAAAGCTAAGAATAAAGGTGAGATTGATATGTACTTTTTACTTCGCTTGAAAAGTAAGTTTTCAAGAGATGTAGAAGGTCGAGTTCCAAATGAAAATTTCCAACTCATTTATGAAAGAATAAAAAATGGTAAAAATAAGGTTAAGCTATTATAGCATCAGGTGAGAAAGTGTTTTCTCACCTGATATAAACTTATCTCTAAAGAAACTCCATAAAAAAAGAGATTAAGCAATGTTACTTAGACCCGGGTGCGATTTCTTAAACCTATTATATGCAGAAAGGATTGAATTTTGCCTGGCATCTTCTACATCACCCGATATATAAGCTCCCCAGAAAGTATGACGATGATACTCAATTCTCGAAAAGCAAATATATCTATCTCCTTTTAACTCCGAAATAATTTGAATTGGCTTTATATCTATTAAATCCAATTCAGAATCATTTTTTCGAGCATTCATAAAATGTATAGAAAAAAGATTATAAATCTCTTCAGCACCAATTTCTGAAAAATTTTCATCTGCGAATTTCTGAATTTCTTTAGATACTATTGGCTGCATTTCTTTTGGTATCGAGATTCCATATTCTTTTTCTAAAACATAAGCTACTCCTCCTTTTCCTGACTGGCTATTAATTCGGATTATAGAATCATAGGTTCTTCCTATGTCTTCCGGATCGATAGGAATATAAGGCACATCCCAAAAAACCTCCTCAGTTTCCTTTCTGTATCTCATTCCTTTAGATATTGCATCCTGATGGGAACCGGAAAAGGCGGTATAAACTAGCTCTCCAGCGTACGGCTGACGTTCCGGTACTTTTATTTTATTGCATTTTTCAGCAATATGTATGGCCCGATTCAGGTTTGAAAGATCAATTTTAGGGTCGACTCCTTGAGTATACAAGTTCAATGCAAATGTAACTATATCCATGTTTCCGGATCGTTCTCCATTTCCAAAAAGAGTTCCTTCTACCCTGTCGGCCCCTGCAAGAACGGAGAGTTCTGCCGCAGCAACCGCACAACCCCTGTCATTGTGCGTATGAACACTCAGGGTGATTCTATCCCTATTGCTGATATGTTTATGAAACCACTCGATTCTATCTGCAAAAATGTTAGGTGTGGACATTTCTACAGTCGCCGGCAAGTTAAGGATTAAATTATGTCCTCCATAAAAATTCCATTCTTCCCGGACAGCTTCGCACATTTCATAAGCAAAGTCTAATTCTGTAGCTGTGAAACTTTCAGGAGAATACTGTAGTTGAATATTTCCTGTAAAGTTACGAGCCTGTTTTTTTATCTCTTTGACTCCATCTACTGCAATATTGATTATCTCCTGCTTACTTTTCCGAAATACAATATTTCTTTGTATTGTCGAAGTTGAATTGTACAGGTGAATGATCACATTTTCAGCTCCTTTAATGGAGTCCATGGTTTTACTTATTAATTCCTTCCTTGCCTGTGTAATCACCTGTATTTTAGTATCACGAGGAATACATTTATCTTCTATGATTTTGCGAGTAAACTTATATTCCACTTCTGAGGCTGAAGGAAAACCTATTTCAATCTCCTTGAACTGCATATCAATGAGGACTTGAAACATTTCCATTTTTTCTTCCAGATTCATCGGTTGGATAAGGGCCTGATTCCCATCTCGTAAGTCCACCGAGCACAGTATGGGTGCTACCTGTATTGTATTGGATGGCCAGTTTCTGTTTTCTAAAGAAACTACTGGATACGCTTTGTATTTTCCCTGGATTTGGTACATTTTTCTCTCCATTGATTAGTATTGTAGAATATAATAAAAATCTAAATAACTATAAATTTAGCAGGCACAAATTGCCTGAGAAGCTATGTTGAAAAAATTAGACCTGGAGGAGGAGGTACAGAAAGATTGAGGTGGTGATAGAAATAAAATTGAAGTTAAAAGAAAAAAACTTCCGGTTTATTTTAGTTGCTCTTTCCATAGTAACTTTCAATATTGTTATTATATCTGTTTTGTCAAGAATTTTTAAAGGGAATTTTATGGCCGGTCAGAAAAATATTACCATTGAAGGAATTGGGCAGGTAAAGCTGTTAAAAAATAAAAGGGTAAAGAAATTTATCCTCAAGCTTGAACCTGTATCGAATCTGCCGGTACTCACATTTCCTGCCGGAATTTCCTATAAGGATGCTGCTTTTTTTATTATTCACAATAAAACCTGGTTTTTGGAAGCAAAAGAACGTCTGCTTGAAAGATTACAGGGCATAACCGAATATTCAGACAAAAAAACCTTTTATACAGAGCATCATAAACTGGAATTTATAAAGCGAGATAGTTCTATTTTTACCCTTAAATACTCTGGTAATAAGGCAGTGATTTATTGTCCGAAAAATACAAACTTCTCCGATCCGGAGATTCAGAGAAAACTACGAGCTATGGTAGACAGGATCTATAAAAAAGAGGCGGCTGAGCATCTACCGGGAAGAGTTGAAAATTTGGCTAAGAAACACGGATTTTCTTATAAAGATATACAGATAAAAAGTATGAAATCTCGCTGGGGTAGTTGTTCGGGAGAAAATGTGATTCAGTTAAATTCCCATGTTGTGAGACTTCCGGAAAATCTTCAGGATTATGTAATTTTACATGAATTGGCCCACACCGTAGAAAAAAATCATGGAGAAGGTTTTTGGAAACTGCTGGATGAGTCTCACCCGGAAACAAAAGAAAGCGATGATGAACTAAAAGATTATCATCCTTCAATTTATTGAATTACTTCTTTTATAGGAAACCGATAATCAAGATTATGAAGAATGCAATTTGTGTTTTTTGTGGCTCTTCTCCCGGAACTGAAGAGTCCTATTCCCAGGCTGCGGAAGAGCTGGCAAAAGCTCTGGCTAAAAATGGGCTTAGCCTGGTCTACGGAGGAGGGTCTCTGGGACTCATGGGTAAGATGGCCGATGTGGTTTTGGGAAATGGAGGAACTGTAGTGGGGGTTATCCCTGAATTTATGTCTCAAAAAGAAGTCATGCACCGGGGACTTAGTGAAATACACATTGTTTCTTCTATGCACGAAAGAAAGGCTCTAATGGGAAACCTGGCAGATGCCTTTATATGTCTACCGGGTGGAGTGGGCACTCTTGAAGAGATGTTTGAGGTGATTTCCTGGCTGCAATTGGGAATTCATAATAAACCGGTCAGCATTTTAAATATTGATTCCTACTATGATAAACTTTTGGATTTCTTGCAATATTCCGTGGAAAAGGGTTTCATAAGACAGGAAAATTTTGAGAGAATCATAATCGATACGGATCCGGAGCGTTTACTATATTCCATTTATGACAGTTCTAAAAATCGGATTTTTTCATTTGATGATTCGTTTACCTGAGTAAAGCCTGTGGATTTAAAACAAATTGACTCTCCCGAAATTAAGCTTCAGGCTTATTGTCGACTCAGGGACTTTCAGAAACTTATGCAGGAATATGAAGAATACGGAGAAGTGTTTATCAACTATTGATACCTGAATCCACCAGGCCTTTTCATAGCTTCTATAAATTTGACATTGGTTTTAAGACTCCTATTTTCTGCTTTTCTTTTTTCTGTAAAGCGGCATAATTGACGATTATACAGATCGCTAATCCTATCTATGATGTAGTGTTTCGCTATCTAATGGAAGATAAGAAGATAGCCAGGCCAAAGAACAAGCATTACAGGCTGAAGAATTAGCACTACAGGCTAAGGAACAGGCCTTAAAACAGAACGAAGCCCTAATTCAGGAAATTGAACGACTGAAGAAACAAATGGGCAAGGGATAAATGTTAATGAACAGCTTCCTGAAGAATTTTAACAAATCTTTATAATCTACTTTGGCCTGCTCTGACCATCTAACTCTAAAAAAAGGCATTTTAGAGACTCTCAATATATTGATCGATTTCTTTTTCAACTATCTCAATATAAATGAGCCTTCCATTGCGAATATCATCCAAACCTTTTTTTAAAGCTTGAATTTCCCATGTGGAAGGTTTTCTGGACAATATGTGAAAGGCAAATGAGAATGGATATACTTCCTGAAATAAAATTAGAATCATTATAAAAAATGCTTTCCAAAATGCTTCCTCTTTTTAGACTTGATCTAAAAAATAGTATATAGGAGACATTTTATGCCACAGGTTACATCACAGGCACCTGATTTTACTGCAACAGCTGTTGTAGGATCTGAATTCAAAACCATTAAACTTTCTGATTATAAGGGAAAATGGGTAGTTCTTTTCTTTTATCCATTGGATTTTACTTTTGTTTGCCCCACTGAAATTATTGAATACGATGCCAAGCTGGATGAATTTAAAAAGTTAGGCGCAGAGGTTTTAGGTGTTTCGATTGATAGTGAGTTCAGTCACCTTGCCTGGAAAAATACTCCCCGTAAACAGGGTGGAATCGGTGATATCAAGTATCCTTTAATTGCAGATATTACTAAGAAAATTTCTGCTGATTTTGGCGTTCTTACTGAGGGTGGCGTTGCTCTTCGTGGAACTTTCCTGATTGACCCGAAAGGTGTAATTCGTCAGGCTACTGTAAATGACCTTCCGGTAGGAAGAAATATAAATGAAGCCATTCGTTTAATAAAAGCTTTCCAATACGTGGAAAAACACGGTGAAGTTTGCCCTGCAAACTGGGAAGAAGGTGGAAAAACGATGGTGGCTGAACCTGAAAAGTCTAAAGAATATTTTTCAGCTGTTAATAAATAATCAATAAATTGCAACAGTCAGGGTGTATAGCCCTGTTCATGCAGGAGGTGGACGAATGTATTCAATGGAAATGGAAGAAAAGTATTACAGACCGGATAATTTCCCAAGAGGTCTTTCCAGAAAAGTTGTAGAGTCCATCTCCCATATAAAAAATGAGCCTGCCTGGCTCACCGAGTTTCGTTTAAAAGCCTTTGAAATCTATGAATCTAAACCCATGCCTGACTGGGGTTTCTTTCCCGAGTTCAATGTAGATATTAATAGCTACGTTCATTACGTAGGAGCCAATTTTAAGAAGAAAAAGTCCTGGGATGACGTAGACCCGGAAGTGTTGAAAAGCTTTGAAAAGCTTGGCATCCCGGAACATGAGCGAAAATACCTCGCCGGTATCGAAGCCATGAATGATTCCGAGACTGTATATGCCAATGTAAAAAAAGAACTCGAAGAACTGGGAATTATCTTTTGTGATATCGATACAGCTATTCGAGAATACCCGGATCTGGTTCGGAAATACCTCGGAACCGTTGTTACTATCGGTGATAATAAATTCTCTGCCCTCAATAGCTGCGTTTTCAGCGGTGGTTCTTTTGCTTTTGTTCCAAAAGGTGTCAAAACCCCCATGCCACTTCAGGCGTATTTTAAAGTCAGTGCCGCTCAATCCGGCCAATACGAGAGAACTCTTTTGATTGCCGATGAGGGTGCCGATCTGGAATACAGCGAAGGTTGTAGTTCTGTTCAGGATAAGGGAACCAATTTTCATACGGCTGTTGTGGAGCTCATAGCCCATAAAAGTGCAAAGATCCAGTATACGACTATTCAAAACTGGAAAAAGAATATGTATAACTGGACGGTTAAACGCGGACTCTGCCATGAAAAAGCCCATATTACCTGGACAGATGTGAATGTTGGTGCCAATACCATTAAATATCCCGGGATTATTTTAAAAGGGGATGATTCTAAGGGTTCGGTACTTTCTTTAGCTTTTGCCGGCGAAAAGCAAATTCAGGATACCGGAGCAAGGATTATACATATCGGAAAAAATACCCGTAGCAATGTTTTAGCAAAGGGAGTTTCTCTGGATGGAGGAATTAACTCCTACCGTGGCCTGGTTAAATTCGAACCCTCTTCGCAAAATTCTTTTAGCCATGTGAAATGTGATGGCCTGCTTATGGATGATCATTCGAGGTCACATGCCTATCCTTATAATGATATTTCCGGAGAACATGGTTCTTTGAATTATGAAGCGACCGTATCGAAGATTGATGAGGATCAGCTTTTTTATCTCCAAACACGGGGGCTTACGGAAGACGATGCGAAACTTTTGATAGTAAATGGTTTCTGTGAGAGCATTGTAAAAGAGCTAAATGTAGAATATTCTGTAGAAATGACCAAGCTGATTCGTATGATTTTAGAAGATGGAAAAGTTATTCAGGAACAGGATACGAAAACCCAAAAGAAACCTGTTACGAGTAATTGAAATAACTTGACAATCTGTATCGAAAGTACTTTTTAAGACCATGGCAACAAAACAGGTTTTAAAAGGTCTCAGTCCGGAGGAATTGAAATCTTTTTTTCAATCTATAGGAGAGCCTGCCTTTCGAGCCAAACAGCTTTATTCCGGTCTTTATAAAAATCGCTATTCATCTTTTTCTGAGTTTACCTCTTTTTCTTTAGGTTTACGGCAAAAATTAGAGGAAACAGCAGAGCTTCCTTCCTTTCAGGTTCACAAAGATTTACAGTCGAAGCTGGATGGAACCCGAAAATTTAGTTTTATTGTGGGAGAACAAAGAGAAATCGAAGCTGTCTGGATTCCTTCCGAAGATGGAAACAGAAAAACCATTTGCATTTCTTCTCAGGTTGGTTGTACTCTGGCCTGTGAATTTTGTGCCACGGGAAAGCTACCTTTTAAAGGGAACCTGAAGGCCTGGCAAATTTTGGAGCAGGTCCTGATGGTTGAAAAATTAAGCGGAGAAAAGGCCAGTAATATTGTATTTATGGGAATGGGAGAGCCCATGCATAATTATCATTCCGTCATGAAAGCAGCTTCCATTCTTTCCGATCCGGATGCCTTCGGTCTGGGAACCAGACGCATTACTATTTCTACTTCCGGTGATATCAAGGGTATAGAAAGGTTTATCCGTAAAAAAGAACCCTATAACTTTGCAATTTCTTTGAATCATCCGGACCCGGAAAAGAGGGGAGATATCATGGGAATCGATAAAAAGTATCCACTCGAAGATTTGATAGAAGCAGCCAGAAATTTCACCCGAACCTTAAATCGACGCATTACCTTTGAATATATCCTGATTCCGGGAGTTAATATGGGCCAGGAGAACGCAAAAAAATTAAAACGTCTCGTCAGTAGCCTGAACTGTAAGCTGAACCTGATCCCTTTAAATACCGAGTTTAACGGCTGGAGGCGGCCAACAGAATCCGAAATTGAGGAGTTTCGAGAACAAATAAAAGCTTCCGGTGTGCCTGTTATGAACCGTCGTTCTCCCGGTAAGGATATAAATGGAGCCTGCGGAATGTTGGCACTGAAAGGCTAAAGCTTAAACTTTTTGAAAACATTCCGATACTTGAATAGATGAAATATATAGTTAGCCTTTTCCTGTTTTTATTTTTTTCCCAATCTATTTTCTCGGACGAAAAGATTGTATACGCTTTTCGTAGCTCTACAGACCTCGATCATATCCGCATGAGGATAATCGGTGAAACTTTAAGTATGGAAAAAGCTTCCATTTTTGAAGCTAAGCCCAAATACCGTATGACTAAAATGGATACCAGGCTTGATTATGTTACTGTTAAAATTCTCGATAATCCGGGAATCCGGGTGGGGCAAACTCTGTATTTAATTGAAAAGAATCCCGATCATAAGGCGTACAGGCATGGTAATATTGTGGGAGAAATTAAAGTTATCTCGATTTATAATACAACTTTTTTCGGTCAGCGCTTGAGGGGAGAAGGTCATCTGCGTTTAATTGAAAGTAAGCAAATGACAGTAGCTATGCCGATGGAATCGGAAAAACTAAAAGATGCAATTGTTGTAAAAAAACAGGGGGATTATTTTGCAAACCAGGGAATGATTCCGGAAGCAATTCTTTCCTATCGAAAGTCGATTCGCTTGGATTCGTATTACCCGGATGTTCATTATGCTCTCGGACGTCTTCACATGAAAAAAGGAGGAGAAGGGTATGTATCTGCCGGTTTTGAGTTTTTACAGGCCTGGAAGAATCGGGACAAGTTTTCTGTGGATAATGAAAAGTTTGAATTTTACGTGGACTATATAAAATATCTAAATTACCGATTTAAGTTGGAATATCTGGGAAGAGATAGTTCTATTAAACCCCTTAAAAAAGCGATTCGTGTATTTCAAGAAGCAAAGCAAATTCATCCAAAAGATTATGAATTAATTCTGGCAGTAGCTGAATCCTATTACTTATTATTTGAAAATTCTTTAAATTCCAAGCAGGAGGAAAAGAAAAGGGATCTGGAATATGCAGAAAAAGCAGAAGAATATATTAATAATTGCTTAAATGTTCGCTCCAATGATTACAGGTTGCAACGTATAGCCGCTCTTTACTATTACCAGCTCTGGAGAGATCCGAATAGCCGGGCTTTAAAAGGTGACAGCGATAGAGAGAGAGAAGCCTTATACCGAGAGAAAACCAGGTTACATGCGAATCAGTATAGAACTTTTAAACCTTCCAGACTAAAGTTGGACAAGCAGATTATACGGATTCTGGAAGAATTCCGCTAAGCCGGCCTTGATAAATACATCGAAGGCGAATCAGTGCTTGTTCGCTTTCGGAAAATTGTTATATTGCAATTGCTTTTAATAATATTGTCCTAACTCTTTTTGGTTATTGAGCATGGCAAGAATACCTTAAAAATTCCTCCTAAGCAAACACATCTCCCACATTTAATGTGAATCCTTCAATAGCTTTGGATGTGATACTATCTCCTTTTTCTGCTGTTTTTTGGTGAATCATGATTCCGGCCTGGTTGTGATAGACTTCTATGTTTTCTTTTTTCAGGTTTACTATCCAGTATTCATCTACGCCGAATTTGCCGTAGTTGCGCATCTTTTCGTTTCGGTCTTTGCTTTCTGTGGATTTAGAAATGATTTCGAGAACAAAGTCCGGTGCTCCAAAAATAAACTTTTTTATGATCGATGAACGTTTGATAGATACAAAGAGAATATCCGGTTGATAGATATTCTTTTCATCCAGATGCACATCCATAGGTGAATAGGCAACTTTTCCCAGGTTATTCTGTTGAACATAGTTTCCTATTTTTAATATTAAGTTAAAAGAAATTTCCTGATGGTTAAAATAGGGTGAAGCCATAAAAACAAGTTCTCCTTCTATGAGCTGGTAAGGTGCGCGGTAGGGCAGTTTGGCATAATCATCCGCCGTGAATCGTTTATCAGAAGTGATTTGTGTGATGACATATTGCCCGGTTTCTTTATCAAAGAATAGAATCTGTTCACCAATAGTGATGAAGTCCTTATTCCTCAGGAGACTTTCAAGGCTTATCGGCTGTAAAAAATCGCTCATTTGTATAGAATGAGCTTTCTTAAACCCGAAAGGCAAGCACTTTTTAGCAAACATCGGTGATACGATTTTCCACTATCAGGCTAATCTCCTACTGAACTTTCCGTTCATCGAGCGGAGTCGAGATGCACGACTCCTTACAACACCGATGTGCGACTTTAACAATTGCGATGATTTTTATGAAAAAAATATAGAAAGTTTGACAATATTCTTTCATGTTTTTATTATGACTGTATGAAGCATTTTACGTCTTTACGTCTTTACGTCTTTACGCCTTTATGGTTGTATTATTTGCTCTGATGAATTGTCTTGGAACCGGTAAATCCAAACAGGAGGTTCTTGGTTTACTCATAAGTTCTGATTTAAATTCTTTATTACAGAAAAAAGGCACACCTTCGGTGACTATTGACCTACCTATTGATGATAACGATGAATCATCTTCCAAAGATAGTGATGATAAGGATAAAACCGAAGAATCTCCTCTCCCTGCAAAAACACCTCCCGTAATTGATCCCGACCCAAAGAGAGAAGATACCCGCTACCTATTAACTTCAGAAGAAATAGAGTATATTTCTGATTTTGAAGAGAAACTTAGAGAATCAGGTTCTCTGTCAGAAGAGAACTTAAAAGAAAACGAGAAAGATTTGCAGGATCTGGTTCACTTTGAAATCCCAACACAGGATGATTTGGATATGTTTGCAGATGAAGTTGAACTGGGATTACCTCATAAAAAAAGAATCCCAAGTTTAGAAGAGGAAAAAAAGAAGCAAGAATACTTATTTGCTAAGATTGAAGCTTTTTATGCAGATGCAGGAACTAAAGTGATTAAAGCATCTGATGAGGAGCTAAAAACGATTCTCCTTAACGTGTCTTCGAATATACGATTGAACCAGATTCTTGTTGATAGAACTACAAAAGAGGGTCTTGCTGCATCTTGCTTACAGAAAAATTTGGAATTAGTGGTTTATCTCAGACGTAGAATTATTGCAGAAATGATTAAAAGAGACATCCGATGAAAACTAAAATCCTTCTCATCCTGTGTATGATTGTGTTCACTTTGGGTTGTGAAAGTAAGAAAAAGAAAAGTGTTACAATAAAACTACTGGAAAGTCTCGCTATGGTAAAATTCTGGTATACCTGGCAGGGAGTTCATACATGCACTAGCAGAAACTATAGATACGTTCCTTTAGAGATTAATACTTCTGTCGCATCGTATAAATTTGTGCATTATCGAGTTTCTAATGTTGTAAATGGAAGTAAAATAAAACTGACTTACACTGGCACGGATCCTATAGCAGAAATTGTAGGAGGACCATATTTTTGTGATTTTCTTGATTTTGAAAGAGGCAGTTACTCATTTTGCAAAAATGATTCCGGCAGTATTTCTGTATCACTTAAAAATTTTGAAAAAATATGTATAATAGATTACAGTTTATTTCCCGCTATTCCAAATTCACTTATAATTAGTATTGGCGGTTATCAGACAGAATCATCTGAGGTTAGCTATATTCTGGAGGTAATGAATTGAAAGATTTTACTAAATGTTTTTCAATACTCCTTTTTGTTATGAGATTATATGCTTATGAAGGTGGTGCTGATAGTGATTTAATGAATCATTGTGATACCATTAAAATTCGGGATACGAAGAATACTTCATTATACAACTCAGAAAAAACGAAGATTACGTTTTACGGAGACAGTCGTATGGACTTAGTCGATGGAGGAGGTATATGGGCAAGCAGCACAATGGATCAAATATTAAATGTCCCCTACAGTACTATTCCACTCTACGTTCCTCAAAATGATGTTCCGCCCTATGCGGAAGAAGACAAATTTGAAAATGAAGATATTCAAAATTTTGGAGTTAGCGGGGCGACTACCGGTGATATATTAGAACATTTAAATAGATGTTTTGTACCCGATCAGGTTAAATATAAAGTAGGTAGACGATTTGTCTATCATGCCGGCGGAAATAATTTTTTACATGCTATTGCACCATCTTTAGCTTTATCGGAATCTAAAAAAGGACATAAACTCTTACCTGTTGCTCTGGGTTGGATTTTTGAAGAGGCAAAAAAAAGTGTTCGTTCTGAATTAGAACAAATCGTTACTATATTAAAAAATAATTCCAGTGAAACTGTAGATGGAAAAAAGGATGTGCTGGTGGTAGGAGGTTATCCTGCACTATTTTGGTATACTCCGGTACCGCCTGATAATAAGACATATATCATTAATAACCTTGTAAATCCCTTTGCTCAAAATCCGGATAAAATAAACGGTTATCTATTTTTTTTAAATGCCACTCTTTATATTTCTGTAGGTCTTTCTCAAATGGAGGGAGATTATCAAGGTATAGCAGAAAGACACAAAGTTCATTATCTGAAAGTCTGGGATGAGATGTATGATGTTTTGTATATCGCTCCAGATTTAATTCACCCTAATGGCCTGGGCTTTAACAAATGGGGAAGTGTTGTTGGAAAGAAATTACGAGAAATAAAGTTTCATACCGAAAAGAAGAGTATTGAATTTACTTCAACAGGGAATCAATGGTTTGATAAAGAAATACGACTACGTATTGCAAGAGATGATTTGGAAGAAAAACTTTCTGAATTAAAAAAGAAGAAAGCTGAATTGGAACTCAGGGAACGAAATTTGAAGGAAATTCAAGACAAAATTAGGGAAGCAGAATATAAGATATCGTTAGTTAAGAAAAGGATTGAAAAGGTAGATTCACAAATTACCGAAACAAAATCAAAGATAGCAGCTTTGGATTTGCAAATTGAAGAAGCCAGGCAACAGGGTAAATTGGAGGAGGAAAAAATCCTTGCTGAGCAAAAGAAACAGGAAGAAGAACGCTTAATACAATTAGAAATAGAAAAGCAAAAAGCGGAAGCAGCAAGATTAGAGGAAGAGAGACAAAAGCAATTACTCGCAATACAACAGGCGGAAGCAGCACGCAAAGCAGAAGTTGCAAGACAAGAAGCAGAGGCAGCACGTCTTTCTATATTGGCAGCCCAGGAGAGAGAGCGGCAGGCAACGGAAGCTGCAAGAAAGGCAGCGGAAGAAGCTGAAGCGGCGAGGATAGAACAGGAAAGGATTAATCTAATTGCAGCCTGTTTCTTTTTAGGAATATGTCATCTATGAGGAGAATACTAATGAATTTAATGGATCGAAGAAAAAGATTAAAATTTCCTAAAATGCTTTTAGTTTCAACTTTTATATTTATGCTATTACCGGTGACTAATTATTACCTGATGAAAGAGCATTATAGTATCGCGACAACTAATCCAATATGGCTTTTTAAGGTTATGAGTCCCATAGGTTTATTTTTATTCTTTTTACCCTTCATGATAGCAATTGGTTTATTAAGGGTAAAAAAGTGGGCCTGGTGGCTTTTGTTAGTATACTCTATATTTCTAATTTCTTATAATTTTTATAGTTTTTTAAATATTAAAGATAAGTTTCATTTATTCAACTTACTTCAGACTGTTTTTGGTTTAAGTGTGCTGGTCTATTTTTTAAAGAAAGATATTTCTGCCCCTTATTTTAAAATGTATCCGCGCGGTTGGAGAGGTGAAAAACGTTATCCAATACAAATTCCTTTTCACTTAGAGGGGTTTCGTGCTTTAACAAAAGATCTAAGTGTTACTGGTTTTTATGCGACTATACCGAATTCATCTTTTATTATTAATCAGGAGGTTCCTATTAGAATGGAATTTGGAACAGAAGTAATGAATATAAAAACCGGTGTAGTTCGAATAGATCCAGAAGGAACAGGCTTTGCTTTTAGGGATTTAGATAAGGAATCTTCTTGTTTGATAGAAATGTTTGTAAAAAAGTGGGAGTATGAGAAAGCTTTCTTTCGGGAAGGAAGCTTAAAAAGAATGAGTTAAGGCAATTAGGATTATAGGATTGATGAATGCCTGACAGGAGGACGGGGTGTAACAAGTCTCGAACTACCTGAAAAAATGAGAGCTTACAGGGAAACTCATTCTATGCCGGTATTAACTAGGAAAACACATCTCCCACATTTAATGTGAATCCTTCAATAGCTTTGGATGTGATACTATCTCCTTTTTCTGCTGTTTTTTGGTGAATCATGATTCCGGCCTGGTTGTGATAGACTTCTATGTTTTCTTTTTTCAGGTTTACTATCCAGTATTCATCTACGCCGAATTTGCCGTAGTTGCGCATCTTTTCGTTTCGGTCTTTGCTTTCTGTGGATTTAGAAATGATTTCGAGAACAAAGTCCGGTGCTCCAAAAATAAACTTTTTTATGATCGATGAACGTTTGATAGATACAAAGAGAATATCCGGTTGATAGATATTCTTTTCATCCAGATGCACATCCATAGGTGAATAGGCAACTTTTCCCAGGTTATTCTGTTGAACATAGTTTCCTATTTTTAATACTAAGTTAAAAGAAATTTCCTGATGGTTAAAATAGGGTGAAGCCATAAAAACAAGTTCTCCTTCTATGAGCTGGTAAGGTGCGCGGTAGGGCAGTTTGGCATAATCATCCGCCGTGAATCGTTTATCAGAAGTGATTTGTGTGATGACATATTGCCCGGTTTCTTTATCGCTTATGAATTATAAAACTAAATTTCGTCTGCGAGGTCTCTTGCTAAGGAATCTGTTAGTTGTGATAAACCTTTTTGTATCATTCTTTCTTTTAAGGCATTTAGTTCTTGAATAACCAGGTTTTTTTGAATATTTCCTACCCTGTTATAATTTTCGAAGACTTTAGTTTCTTTTTTTGATGCGGCTATAATGATTCCTTTTTCAATGTCTATCATTCGTGCTGTGACTTCTATGTCTCCATCGAGGTTTGCGTTATAAACCTGAATATTTGCTATGTCAGGTATATTATTTTTTACTAAAATATTGATTTTACTTATGGAGCAAAGGATGATATATTTAGCTTTTAGCATTTTTCCTATTTTAATAGCATTCTCGGTTTCCAATAAACCTTTTTGTTCCAGGGCATGTTCCTGTAAGAGTGAATCTAATTTCTTGCGTTCGGTAACTGCGAATTTCTTCGTTTGAACAAGAGAAACTATAAACTCATCACTTATAGAGTGGATAAGATTCGCTTCGATGGGAACTTTGCTTGTATTGGAGAAACTCGGGACGGCTACGACTTTTTGAACTACCTCCCTTGAAATTCCACAATAGAATAGAGGTAGGATACAGGAAAGTAATAGACCTCGTAAGAGCTGTTTATTTAAAGATTTCATTCCTGTCATACTTACCGGGGAAGTACGAAAAATCAAACCAAAAAGCTTTCTGTGGGTTTAGACTGGTAAGGAGCACGGTAGGGCAGTTTGGCATAATCATCTATATCTCCATTATTTATTGCAACAATATCACTGATGTAGTAGAACTGTATCGGCATGAGAGAGAGCCTGCAACGTCGATGCACAGTCTCTACAACGTCGATGCACAGTCTCTACAACGTCGATGCACGAGTCTCTACAACGTCGATGTACGACTCCTACAACGTCGATGTACGAGTCCCTACAACGTCGATGCACGAGTCTCTACAATATTAGGAGTAAGAAAACCAGTTCGGACAGGCGTTTAGGCTGAGAAGTAGCGCGGAAAGGACTGTCAGTTTTAAAAATGGGTTCATAGTATGTAGGAGCCTGTCTGAAAATGAAGCTACAGGCTCTTGCAGCTTGCTTTTCTTTAATAGATAAGCCTATTTTAAGACACGCTGTAAGAGTTCCTTATGGTAATTTTGTCCTTTTAACTCCTTCCCCCCCCACCCACAAGTATGGCAAGTAAAAATTGCTTGCGTTTTCCAAAACTAAATAGACAATAAGTAAAATGGAACTTTTCGAGAAAGATGATAAGTATATTATTAAAGGAAAAGAGCAAGAAGTTCAATTAGAAAAAGCCAGAAACTCCTTCAAAGAATCATATAGGGATATGACTAAAGAAATTCAAAGGGTTTCTATTGAAGAATTCTCATTATATGATAAACTCTGTATATGGCTTTATAAAAGAATTCATGGCTCTAAATTTCATCTAAAAAAAGAACAAACCTTAAAAGAACTCTTTCGCTCAACAAAAGGCTTTAATAAGATTGCACTAATTTTTAAACCTTATCCCGATAATTCGTTTCATGAATCTGAAATTATACCACATTTAGAAGGAAAATTCAAAGATGAATAATGGAGGTCTGGATCCTAAAATCGAGGGATATTTAATTATCACCTTAAAGAAAATCAGGTATATTGACTTTATCGAACTTCTAAATTATACTTCTGAAAACAGATTTGATGAAGACCTCGAATTCTATATTTCCAGATTGGGAACCGGCATTTATGATAAGGAAATAAACATTCACCGGGCAAACCGATTAAGAAGTATCGCATCCAATTTCGTAAAATATAAGATATTTTATACATTCTCACTTGATAATATAGAAGAAGAACTTCGCTCTTATCCAGAGCACGATGACGGTAGACCTTTTGATTATATCCTATCCTCTTTTTGTGAAAATATTATTGAAGAATATTCAAAGGCCTGCCTTGATTTTTATAAAAAAAGCCAAAGAATTCCCGGTGAAGCCTGTTGTAGACTAAAGGATATAAACGAACTTCTGGAAGAACACAAATTCACCGGAAAAGAAATTGTTAATTATCTCTAAAATTAACTGCCAGCCCAAACCAAATACAAAAATTGAAAAAACATCAATCATTGAGCCGGGGAAACTCATTCTATGCCGGTATTAACTAAGCAAACACATCTCCCACATTTAATGTGAATCCTTTAATGGCTCTGGATGTGATACTATCTCCTTTTTCTGCTGTTTTTTGGTGAATCATAATTCCTATCTGGTTGTGATAGACTTCGATGTTTTCTTTTTTCAGGTTTACTATCCAGTATTCATCTACACCGAATTTGCCGTAGTTGCGCATCTTTTCATTTCTGTCTTTGTTTTCTGTGGATTTAGAAATGATTTCGAGAACAAAGTCCGGTGCTCCAAAGATAAATTTACTCAATATAGAAGAACGTTTGATGGAAACAAAGAGTATATCCGGTTGATAGATATTTTCTTCATCCAGATGAACATCCATAGGTGCATGGCATAGTGTACCCAATTTTTCTTTTAAGATATAAATATTTAATAAGGTTACTAGCTTGGAAGAAATAATCTGATGATTCAGGTAGGGTGAAGCCATAAAAACAAGTTCTCCTTCTATGAGCTGGTAAGGTGCGCGGTAGGGTAGTTTGGCATAATCATCTGCTGTGAATCGTTTATCAGAACTGATCTGCGTGATGACATATTGCCCGGTTTCTTTATCAAAGAATAGAATCTGTTCACCAATAATGATAAAGTCCTTATTCCTTAGGAGACTTTCAAGGCTTACCGGCTGTAAAAAATCGCTCATTTGTATAGAATGAGCTTTCTTAAACCCGAAAAGCAAGTATTTTTTGGGAAGAATCGTAAGCTTCCTTATGAAAAGGAAGCTTAAAAAGGCTCAGTTAAGCGCGCCGGTTAGTTCGATAAAAAACCTTGTTACAAACAATTTACCTAATTTTTTAACACGATTTCTCAGTTCGAAACGGTAAGGAACACCTTCCGCAATTTCTGCGGGGCAGAGAAACATGAGTTCTGAAGGATTATTCTTTGAAATCATTTCAACTTTATGATAGCTCAAATCGGACATGTTCTGTAAAAAGAGTCCTTCATCCTCAGTTTCCGGGTCAAGCTTTAGTATCCTACCCTTTAAGGAACCTATAACAAGTGGAAAAATGCGAGAATTGCTTTCACCCGTTTTAAAGTCATTGAAGTCGAATATTTCCGGTGCATTTTTGGGTAAACGGAACTTCTCTACTTTTGCTTTCATTATGGGTTCTTTGAACTCGGAAGATACCTTTACTCCAACATCAAGTTTATGCCTTGAAGGGTCAAAAGTATCATACCTGTCTTCAAAAGTGCCCTGAACGAGGGGATAGAACTGGCAGAAGCCTTCGATGTTGACCCTTTCTCCGTTGGCAATAGTATTTTGAATGGCACGTTTCATGTCATTGAGAACGGCGAAGATGTCGCTTTTGGTCACAGTGGAGCCACCTTCCAGCATACGGTTTACGATTTCTTCCGTTCCATGGCTTTTCAGGGTAAGGGCACGAGAATGGTATTTACCGGATTGATTTCTGAAAGAGGTTTCGTATATATTGTAAAGTATCATAGATACTCTCCTGATTTTTAGTTTAAAGTTTTTAATTTTACTATCTTACGTTTAAATGCAGATTTTCGCTTAAATAGTAATTTAGTTGAAATATTTATCAATATAATTTTCTGCAAGTATTTTTAAGATTATTTGTATTTATTTTATTTAATTATAAATAAATATAAATAAAATTACTTGACTGAGGCTATAAAATGATTCTATACTGAGAATAGAGTCAGTAATATTTGTCAGTAGTATTGACGTATTTTAAGGAGAAAAGGATAAAATGAAAGTTCAAAGTTCAAAGTTCAAAGTTCAAAGTTCAAAGTGTTTTAGCTGTTTTTTTGCTCTTTTTCGGCTTTGCCTGTGTGCCTATTGGGATGAAAGGAGATAAAGCCGATACAGAACTCTTAAGTTTGGCCGGTGCCAGTATGATAATGCCCGGAACTTACGACGTTCCGAGGGACGGGGATGGAAAAGCCCTTATCCCGGACGACAAAACCTACCTGAGGATTAAGTTACAGGATGACCCGATTCCTCCACCTGAAAACAAGGGACTTGTGCATTTTGTTCTCGATTATGAGGACATTTCCCATAATATTTTTGTTTCGGGTAATAGCCATAAAGAAGAAGCGGAGCCATTTGATTACTTTACCCTGACTGTTGAGAACATAGAAGTTAAACCTGCTGGTAAAGAAAAACTTATTCTTCCCGCACCATCATCCGTAATCAAAATATTTGAAAAGGATAAAAAATATGCGGCTATTTTTAATAACCTTCGCCTTGAAGCGGGAGATTATGAATATCTAAGGGTGAATCTCTACGAACTGAATGGTAAAGGAAAGAAAACGGAAAACACTTTCCATCAGATTAAATACAGGGATGTACTTTACCCTTTAAATTTTGTTAAAAAGAGAATACAGTTTATGCACCATTTCAAGGTTGAAAAAGGTAAACTCAGCACACTTCATTCGAGGCCGACTCAAACAAAGGTTGTTCATTATCAGCAAAACAACGCAGAATATCGTTCACAGGTTGAATTTGAAGCAAGAGGCTATAATGTTCATTTCCCTATCGATAAGATCTGGATAAATATGAAGTCTATCTCGGTGACAAAAAATACGGGAGAGGTTTACGTATTGAATCAAAATCCTTTTACTTTTGATTTGCTTTCTTTGAGGGATAGTGCAGTTTTACTTGTGGGCAATGATCTTCTACCGAAGGGAGAATATCTGTATTTTAAAATACAGTTAAATGATGGTAACTCTATAGAACTTGAATATGAATCTAAACCCCTGACGATTACAAACGAGTATACGAGAAGCTTTCAGATTCCAGGGCCTTTTAACCTGCGGGGAGGTCGTGTGACGGAAATCATTCTCGATTTTGACCCGAATCTATCCGTTTATAATACCCTGGATAGTGGTTATGTAATGGAGCCTACACTTAAAGTTGTTTCCATTCTTTCTATGACAGCCGAACAGGATTTGAGGGTTCAAAATGCACTCGGAGAATATGCAAATACTGTAATAAAAGAAGCGGAAATAATATTTGAAGGGAGGGTTAATTCTATAGGATGTGAACTGTCTAATAATGTTCGTGGCAATCAGGTGATTTATAGCATTTTGTCAATCAAAGTAGAAGATACTTTGAGGGGGGACAGTAGCAATATAGAGTATTTTCCATTAAAAATGATTGGAGGAAAATGCCAGGGAAAAGTTTTGCATGTAACCTCTATGCCTGAATTTAAGCTGAATGAGACTTCAATTTATTTCTTAAAGAAATATGGTGAACGGTATAGTACTGTATATGGTGATATGGGTAAAATTAATCTTTGAGGATATTAAAATGAAAACTACTAATAAAAACTACATATTTAAAGTTCTGGCTTTATTTCTACCTTGCCTGTTCTTTTTTAATTTTTCACTTCTTACTGGAGATAAGTTAAAATGGAAAGCAAGTTTCCCTGTAGTGAAGTTCAAAGTTATAAATTCAGATATAGAAAGTAATAAGAACTATTTGGATATTATCCAAGCAGCAGCAAAAAGCTGGTCCATGTTAGAAACGAATTCTCATTTTAACTTTGTTTATGATGGAGGTTCTTCGGTTTCTTATGCGAACTTTTCTTCAGATACGTCATGTACTGAGAGTTTAAAAAAAGCCGACAATTCAATCTACATAAATGAAAGTGTGCTGGATCCAGATTGCACTTCATTCTCCTGTTCCCAGATATGGAGCTGTGAAGAGGAGAATGACATTCTTCATTTTGATATCCAGTTCAACAAAAATTTATTTAAAAATGCTTATGAAAATAATGATTTTATAAAAGCAAAAGTATCCCATGAGTTCGGACATATTGTTGGTCTTGGTCATTGCTCACCCGGAGAAACTGAAGTAGAGTGTCAGAGTCGTTTAACGGGAGGACAAACAGAACCTTTAAAAACAGACGTAATGTATAAAATTCCTTACATTATTTACAAGCCATCAAGTGTAGACATTGCTGGAATTAGCTATTTGTATGGTTTGGCTACTGATAAGGAAATAGCAACTTTTAATAAAATGAAAGATTTTTATGAGGAAATAGAAGAGCAATGTAATGTTAAAAATTGCAACATTCCTGTTTTTAGTTCAGAGGAAATTGTAGCATATAATAATCACCAAAGCTTTTTAATTACAAAAGGATACCATACCGAAGAAGCGAGGCTTGCAAAAAATCGCGGATTTCAGGATTTATATCATTCAGCGTATTCTGAAGGTGCTTATTCTGCCGAGGAACATCTGTTGATTTCTTTGAATGAACTGAAAGTTAAAGTCGAAAAATTAAGTAAAGATTCCCTTGAAGCTTCAGTCCTGATTGTTTCCATTCAAATCAAAGATACGCAAAGAGCTATAGAGTTATATAAAAATGATTTGGATGAAATGTATATGAACTTTATAGAAAGTGAGTTAAAAGCATTAATTATCATACGGGAGGAAATGAAAAATGAATTGGTTCAAAGATGATTTGTTAATGTATATAAGTCTTTTCTTTTTTATCTTTTACGGTTGTTCCGATAAAAAGACATCTTGTTTTGGAACTAAACAGGAAAATGGTGATGCCTGTTATATGCTTCAAAAACAGATAGAATGGATTAACTCTTGTAATCAGGAAGGTAGTGTTAAGGAAGAAGGTCATGGTTCAGGTGGATGCTTAACACAAAAAGTTGATAGTGGATTAATCTATAACTATGATACAAAGCAACCTATCATTACATCATCAATAACAGAAAGAATACGATTAGCATGTAAAACTCCCGAACAAAGTTTTAATGCACTTAATGGAAACTATGAGTGGTATCGAAGTGAAGTTTCAAATCCACCACCAGGTTATGAATTAAAAAGGATTATTTTTGATATAAATCACATGGGAATCTTTGATACCTATTATAATAATGATATATTATATTGTATACAAACATTTCAGTTTCAAAAATTAATAGTAAATATAAGATAGAGGAAAAAACAATGAAAAAGAAGTATTTATTTAATCTAATTTTATATATGATTCCAATAGGTTTTTTACAAGCTCAATTTTCACCACCCAGTTGTTTGATTTCAGCATACGACACTCAAATAACAATTATCGGAGATAGTCGTTCCCAAATAATTGCTACCGATCCTACTTCAAAATATATATTAAATGCCGGAATTAATAATACTCAAATTATTGATAGATCACATTTAAATGCAATACAAAATTTAGGTTGGGGTGGTTCAAGGGCAACGTATAAATCCCATCTTCTGCCGAACAATGGCAAGGATGAAGGCAATTGGGACTATAGGATTGATGAATGTATGGGTACATATCATGCACCTTATCTAACAGCAGAAAAGGCAATTCTTCAATTAGGAGGAAATGATATTCTTACATTTTACCAGGAGTTAGAGAACGTAAGTGCACTATATTTGCTCTGGGAATTTAGAAAAAACCCAGTTGAAGCAATTTATAGTTACCTGACCGGAAAGAAGAATCCAAAGGATGAAGCTTTTTGGCTCTGGCATATGGAAGCTCATGAGAACAAAGTTGTCGCTGGGATGTATAAGGTATCTAATTATTTTCTTTCCAACCAGATTCCTATTGTACAAAAGCCTCATGAGTTACTATTAATGACAGCTGCACCTGCTTTTAATTCTAATATATGGTTTTATGATTCAGGAGCAAATTTCACATGGAAAAAAGCAGTGAGATTAGTAACCTATTTTGGGAGATTACAAATTAAATATGCTACCGAGCTTTATCCTACCTTATTCAAAAGACATGGTTCACGTGTTCATCTACTGGACATGTTTTATCCGTATCTGCACAATGTATTATATAATCAAGCATCCTATTATGTGGAAGCAGGACAATTAGCAGATGGGATTCACTTTTCAGGAGAGGGGAATGCAGCCTGGGGAAAAATGCTTGCCTTCAAAATGGTAAATATAGGCTGGTTTCCAATAAATCCAGAACTGGCAAATTTAACTGTTCCCGGACAGGATGAAAAATATAAAAAGATGGATATGGCAATTAATCTAAGGGCATTAGAAATCGGAGTGAATCCCGAATTGTTTTTCACAGTTCCTTTGGAGATAATAAAAAACCCGGATGGACTTATTCTGGGATACAAGAAAAATTTTAATGGTGTTTATATCTATCTAAAAGAAGGAGGAGATGTTGCTTTTTCTATTGGAGGATATACTCTTACAGGCTATCTTGAGAATGGAGGAGCAGAAGGTTTTCTTGGATTTCCTGTAGAAAATTCTCATGCCTATAATACTTTTGGAGAACGAGCGTTTTTCGAATGTGGATTTATTACCCATGATAATTTAGATTTAATCAATCCGGGGAATTATTACATTCATGGAACTGAAGCTTGCCCGGCTTTAACAGAAGAAGAAAAATCAGCAGAACCTGATTTTACTGGCTGTGCATTTGGAACACCCTGTGGAGTAAGTTGGTTTGAACAGTTTGCAATTCAGCTAAAACCGACAAGCGGGCAAGCACCTTTCAAATTTGAACTTGTAGAAGGAGAAACAGCTCCTGGAATTATTGATAAGCAGGGACGGATTATTGGAGGACCAGTAAATAGAAGTAAATATTTATGGAGTTTTAAAGTGAGGATGACTGATAGAGATTTGCGCACTGTTGAAAAAAATGTGTATGTCTTTAGCTTATAATAAACTAAAAGAGTAAGACAATGAAAGCATTATTAACCCTTTCACTAATTTTGTCTTTGTTTATATTCTGTGATACTAATGAGGATCCTTCCCATGATGCAGTAAACAATAGCATCATATTTTATGGAAGCCTATTACAATGGGAATATGAATACAAAAAAACGGATTACCATTATATTGATAAGAAGGATGGAACGGTGGAGCTTAATATAATCCGAAGAGGAGACAATGCTAGCCTTGGAACAATAGCTATCTTGAAAAAGTGCTTGCAGGGACAGGTCTACCGAAAAGAGGAAAACGACTGTAAGGGTACAGGCTCGGAATCAGATTACTACGGAGCACAGCAACTCCAGTTCTGTGATAAACTGGATTATTCCTGTACCGGGGAAGACTATACTCTCAATGGAAATGGGAATAGCGAAGCCTACAAGAGCTGTGATGCCGAAACTTTACTGGGGCGTAAATGGAAGGTAATAAGAGGGAAAGAGTTAAATCAAGCATATATTTTTAATTATGCCTATAAGCATATAAGAGAGGGAACTAAGATATGGTACAGAATTGATAATAAGTATGATTCGAATGCGATATATTTCTTATGGAAAGAAAATTACTATTATGAATTAAAAACAAACAGGAACTACGTTCTTTGTTCCAGTACAATAGGAGAATAAAATGAAGTATTTGAGTATATTTGTATTTGCGTTATATCTTATGTTTCCTCTCAAAACAGAAGCCAGCTATTTAAGCGAACTACTGGAGAAGGTGGGTGTTTTGAGTATATGCAATTTTCCTTACCTGTCAAATCTGCCCGGAATGGAAGCCAGTTGCGAGACAGGTTCTTTCACCAAGAGTGATTTAGTTACCCTGCTGGCAGGTAGATCGATTATCAACTCGCATGGTTGTTCGGACAAATCCTATAAACCCCCAACGAAAACCGACAACGGAGACAAAAATGATATTTACGTCTCCCTCATAGGCGACAGTCTGACCCACTATGGCGGAGACACCGGTAAAGAAACCCTCTGGAATACCTATCTTTCGAACGGTCAATTTAAGGTTACGAACCTCGGTGCAGCCGGTTCCACTTCCTCTGCCTGGAGAGAACACTTTGATAATTGTGAGAACCAGACTACAGCTCAGGTAAACCAGAGGATGCAGCTTCCACCGAGGAGTATCATGATGATAGGGGGAAATGATTTTCATGTTTTCAAAGGGATTCTGCAACCGCTCTGGTGGGCAGTTCCTTTTCGTCGTAACCAGGTTTTGAACAATATAGAAAGGATAGCGACCCATCACCACAAAGGGAACAACGGTTGCGGTGACTTTGATGCAGATGGTACTGCGGTTGCCCCGGAATCCTGTATTGAAGGGGATAAGGCTTTTCCAACCCAATGCTACCAGTATTCAACACAGAATCAAAGTAGAACCTGTCCGGATAGGAACAATGATGGGGTGATAGACAGGAGTGATTGGGGAAGGGGACGACTTTTTATGCTATTGGGTAACCTGCCGGCTGTTTCTTTAGATCCGACAGTTATACCTGTACTGAACCCGATTTTTAGAAGATTTGGATTTTACGAAAAACCCAATGATAATATGGTAGAGAATGAAGGGAATATACTAAATGCCGAGAATACATTGAAACAGTTGGGGGGAATTCTTCTTCTCTACTATGAGTCTATGATTCCTTTTCTAACAAGAAATGCTCTAATTTCTACTGTTATTAATTATAGAGATTGTGGAAAATTATCTCCATCGAAAGTATGCACAGACCATACCTGGGTCAGTCGACAGATGTTTAAATTACAGTTCTGGGAAAATGTGATGGCATATAAAAGGGGAGGAATCCCTTACATACACATGTATTCGTTTTTTCAGGATCCCGGTTCCAATAGCAGGGGTTGCTGGTGGTGTGCGGATAAAGGCTTATGGATGAGTGGTCATGATGCCGTGGTCTTTAGTCTTGATGATGGAATTCATATAAACCATGTGGCAGGCTATGGAAAATGGGCAAGTGTAATCATCCCGGCAATGGAACATTTAAAAATGAATGAAGCGACAAGAACGGATAGTATAGATCCGCCAGGTTATGAAGCAGATCATGGTCCCGGTTGTAACGATCAGTGTCTTATCATTCTCTGTTACGTCTTTAAAATTTGTAAATAAGAGGATTCAAATGAAAAAGCTATTTCTAATATTTTTGTTCCTGTCATTTTCGCACTTCATGTTTTACTCTTCTGTTTTAAGACCCAGAAGAGTGGGTTTTTTCCCGATTGTTAATTACAGGGTAAATGCAGATACAGGTTATACCGGATATACTCAAAATGAGTTTCTTGAGAAAATCAAAGAATCTGCTGATACCTGGTTCAGTAGCGCGAATGCAAAAGTCAGTTTTTACTATAGAGGTGAAATTGATACGAAAAGGCCAAAGTCTCCAACGAACATGAATTGCTCGGAAGATAGCCTGAAAGAGTTGCAGAGCACGGAAGATACTATATATGTTGGGGAAAATAATGATCCTGACTGTACCTCCCACGCCTGTAGCTTTATCTGGATCTGTGGAGATGAAATCCAGAGAGCAGACACACAACTAAACCCGGATCTTGCCGTTGAATTAGATGCAAAGTTAGAAAACTTGCAGAAGCTTCTTCTACATGAATTTGGTCATACTCTGGGACTAAATCATTGCCTGAAAGGCGACACTGATGCTGCCTGTTTAAATAGACAAAATACAGCTATCCCGACATCGAATCCACAGGAAAACTCAGTGATGTATACACACTTTTTTTCTGGAAATGTAGTTCCTGTTGTAGATGACATAGAAGGTGTAAGAAAGCTCTATGGAGAAGTAGTGAATCATTTTCCTAAAAGTGGAGACTATGTTCTAAAGCCTTACGAAATAGAAGGCATGTCTATATTAGAAAATGAAGAAGTCTTATATGCATTTCTATTACCATCTGAAGCAGATATAAGAAAAAATTTCATGGAGTCTTTGACCTATATTCCTGCAAGCCAGGAAGAGATCGATAAGGAGATGGAAGCGAAAGCAAAGGGAGAAGCATACGAAAGGAAAAAACTAAGTTTGTCAGAAGCTATGAGTCAGGAAAGCATAGATATGAACCTTTATTTTGTAGATATAGAAAGTAGAATTCCATCATTAACAGATAAAGAATTGGAAACATTGAGAATGAATTCGGTATCGGCTATAAATTCTTACTATCGCTTAAAAGCCATCATGGAAACGGAAGCCAACTTTGACGCATTGTATTATGAAAACATACTCAATCGTCATGTTACGATACGCAAGGAGGCATCAGATGAACTTATCCGCCGTGGTTTATAAACCAATCCTTATGCTATTCCTAATCTTTTTTCTCATCTCCTGCCCGGAAAAGAAAACAAGAATTCAGAAATTGGATGATGATATGGGTGGTGTCGGAGCTACTGTTGTTCTAGTTGAGCAGCTACTGCGTGCAATCCAAGAGGGAGATAAGTGTCAAAGTTTTTGGAATTACCCTACATTGGAACATTCAATACCAGTGCTGTATAAAGCAACTATTAAACATCAGGGTAATATTTATAAAATATACCCATCTATAAAACCAGCGAAAGTTAAAATCACTATCTTGAGTGAGAATTGTAGTCTTGCAAGAGGATATAGTTATTGTACAAATAATGTAAGAACATACGGAAATACAGAAAATGGACTTTCACCGATGGATTGTGACTATCGTGTTAAGAACTATATAGCTGGCAATAAAGGTTTTTATGAGGAATGCGAGGTTTCTTTTAATTCTGAATTGTATCTCGTATCTGTATCTTTACATTCAAATGCGCCCTGTGATTTTGAAGTTGAATACGAATAAGGAGAGAAGTATGAACACAATTCTAATATTTTTAGTAAGTTTAATTACTATCATGAATAGTAATGTATTTGCACAGGTACAATTTAAAGGAAGACCTGCTCCTACTTATAATGAAGAGGAGCAAAATGACAAATGCAGCACAGCCGGTCTATACAACGAAAATACGAAGGCGACGATATATGGCGATAGTCGCATGGACTATGCGGGGCTGGTATTTTTACCTATAGATGTGTATCTCGAAGCACTCGGCTGGAATGTGCAGAACTTTGGGGTAAATGGGGAAACGTCGGTTGGTCTACTTAAACATTTAGTAACCTGTCTGACACCCAATAGTCCGAACTATAAAATTCATAAAAACGTGGTTTTTCATATTGGCGGGAATGACTTCCTTGCCCACATAGGCACCCTGTATTACTTGCCCTGGCGGTATTCAAGGGTTGTTAGTATGGTAGCTAACAATAATGAAAGGATAGTGAGTCTCCTTTACAGGAAAGGAAAAAACGTTCTTCTTTCCGGGCATTATCCAGCCATTTCCAACTCCTTTCGGCTTGGAACTTCAAAAAATTATCTTCCTGATTTTAGTCGAAAATATTGGGATTTAATTTATGATAAGCCCATAGCCGTGGACTGGCAATTGGTGGAGGGAAAACTGATACAATGTATCGGAAGTCATGCACTGGATATTACTGCGGCGGAGCAATATAAGTCCGCTATGAGTGCGAGCTGGAAACGCTTTCTTGACATACCTACTGCAGCATCTATAGGATTGATGAATTTGGAACCTATCCTGACTCAGATGCAGCAAAGGCGTACCCCTATGTTTGCAGAAAAGGCCTTAAAGCTGGAACACCAACCTGTGTGGCGATGTTTCCAACTATTAGAATATACAGATGAACCCTATGTAGTAGATCCTCGCCTTATGTCCGATATGATTCATCCGAGTGCAAGTGGCTTTACCGTCTGGGGAAGACTAATAGGAGATAAAATGCGGGGGATGGGCTTTTTTGAAGACAATTATAATATGATGGCTGATGCCAATAATAATTCGGATGTGAATACGGATGGTAGTGGAGAAGTTACACATGAAGGAGGAAGTGGAGATGATGATCTATATCTTTTGTTCTGGTGTTTCTTTTTTAAGAAGTGTAAACTATAAAGGAAGAAGAAAATGATGATGAAAATATTAGGAATTCTGTTTGTATTAATGAGTTTGAGTGCCTTGTTTGCGGAAAATGGGAGTTGTTTTATCAGGAAAGGAGGACAATGTATTGAATTGCAAAACTCTGAAACACAGGAAGAAATTCAAAGGCTGTGCTCACAGTTTAGCGGTCTCAGCTACCAAAAAGAAAAATGTGTTGAAAAGGAAATTGCCGGGAAGTGCAGTGTAGCTTCAGCTGCCGGTAAAATGTTAAGGACTTTTTACTATTACCCGGTATGGACAAGGAATGCTGCAAAAATAAACTGTATAAAAATGAAAGGAAGCTTTACGGACTAAAAGGATAACACAATGAAAAGTATAGTATATATAATGATTTTAATATTTCTTACAGGTGCCTGCACAAACAAAGAAGACAAGAAAAAAGAGCAAAATACTCTTTTAGCTTCTTCGCTTGTTTTACAGCAATTGAATGCAAATACAGTCAAAAAAAACTGTATTTACAGGTATGCAGGGAAGTTTACCTGTATCGATAATTATACGGGAAATGGAACCGGTTTTAATTTTACACCGGAAAGTTTCTGTAACTCTTCCGTTGCTCCACAGGCAAACAGACAGCTCAGTTCAAAAACCTGCAAGGAACTTGGTTTTACGGATACGATGAAAAGTGCATCAGCCGATACAAGCTTTATGCCGGATTTTTATAGCTGTTATGTTCACAAAGCCTATACGAATGTGGGATTATGTTCGACAGAGGTAAACTCACTAATCCCGGTAGATGTAAGTGTATTTACACTGACCGGGGAAAGCACAACTAAAAGTTCTATCATTTTTAGTTCGGTGGACATTCAATCGATCTCCTTATATTTTACACGGGAGATGGATGCAAGTAAGATACAGAGTTCCTGGATAAGCTTAAAAAAAGATACAGGAGAAGACATTTCATTCACAATTAATTTAATTAGCTCCTATGAGAATATTCTAAAACTCAATGTCAATATAGCAAGAAAAACAGGTTTTACGATAAGCATCAGTAAAGATGTAATAGACTATGAGGGACTGAAACTTGATAAGGATTATTCTATCAGCATAAAATCGGATGAGTATTTTTAGACGTATCCGCTGCAATCTTTTCTTGAATTTTTAGAAGCTAAGTATGTTTTAAGTAGATAATCTAATAGACTTACATCACTTTCGTAATTAGAAACGGGGGCATCTACTATCGTGAAAGCAATAATGACTTGTCTTCTGCCTTCTTCTCGATTACCGCACACCTCTCTGCCACTTTGGTAACAACTATATATTGTAAGGCTAATTAAATAAGGAAGTAGTTTACGGAGCATAACCAATACCTTCGATATAATCATAGAGCATAATATTAAACAAGAATTTCATTTTAAGTCCATTTATTTTAGTTGCCTTACCTTGATTTGATAATGTGTCTGAATTTTTAATATTATTTATGGAGCTCGTTTCTTTTTTTCTACCGGTGCCGGAAAGGTATATTCGAGACCGGAAAGTCTCGCGATTTCCTGCATACACTCATACAGAAAGAGATCAGGTGCATCTGATTTAGAATAGTATTTTACTTTACCAAAACGTATGGTTACACTTTTTCGAAAAAGGTTATTCTTGTATTCATAACCTGCAAGTACCACAGGAAGAGCTTCGGACGGTTTGCCGGTAATAAATCGAAAGCCTGCAACAGCAGCCTCCCCCATTGTACCGGGAAACCGATGTTGTTCAGGAAAAAGGACCATTATATTCCCTTCATACATTTTTTTCCTGGCAAAGAGGAGATTATCCTTACTCTTTTCCGGATTATCCCTATCTATCGGAATCCCACCTATTTTTTGAAAAAAATCAAAAAATAAGGGATGAGTAAGACTTTTTTTGATAATACACCAGGCATGCCTTCCAAAAGCATCCACAAGAACCCGGTATCCTATGGGAATATCATGATTACTACTGTGCTTTGACAAAACAAGTACCGGCCCCTCCAGTGTTTTTAATTCTTCAGTAAGCTCATAAACTATCTTGAAACGGGGTTTATAAAGGTATTTACCTATAAAATACAGGGCATTGGATACAAATTGGGATTTGCCCGGGTGCAATTCTTTTTCTTGATTCATTTTATCCTCAGTTATTTCTAACAATGTTTTTTAGCATAGAATGAAAGCAGTAAAAATTCTATCATTTTTTACGAAATTAATAATTTATTAATCCTATCCTCTATATTCCCTGCCCTGAGTCTTGACTATAACTGAAAGTCGGACCAGGCTAATTGCGGTATAGTAGGCACCTTTTTTTAAAAAAACGAGGTGATAAAATGATGAGCAAGAAAAACGGGTTTTACGATAAGCATCAGTAAAGAACTAATCAATTCTTTTATTCGTAAACTTTTTCTTTTATAAACCTCAGCATTCTTTCATAGGCTTCTTTTCCTTCTTCATTGAAGCGAAATAGATGTGGTATCATGTGAGGAAGATCGTAATCATGTCTTTCTAATTTATCACCGAGTTGTTCTTCCAGTCTGTCTACTTTTTCAGGAGGACAGAGAGGATCTGTATGGCAGAAGTGTCCCTGTATTGTATGTTTTACACTCCCCACGCATTCTTCCGGGAAACCGGAACCTGTGAGACCGAAAGAATGATGGAAAACAACCGGTGCTTTAATTTCCGGTCTCAGACTGGCATGTAGTACAAAACCTCCGGTCAGGCAGGAACCCACAAGAGAGAGCCTGTTTGGGTCTACATCCTTAAATTTCTGGAAAGCATCGATAATTTGATGAATTTCTTCTAAAGCCTTATTGCCGGAGAGATTATCCCGTATGAACCGGTCTATGACCTGTCGTACGCAATATTTTACGCCCCAGGAATTTGTGTATAGATCAGGGACAAGGACTCTCAAACCTTCTTCTGAGAGCAGGTATGCGGTTTCAAGAGTGGAGTTTTGTATTCCGGTGATGTCGTGCAAAAATACAAGGCCGGGTCTTTTCCCGCCTTTATTCCCGGTAAAATAATAGGCGTTAATGTCTCTACTTGCAAGCTGTAAAGTTAAAAATGTATAGGGTTTCATTGAGTTTAAAATACAAAATAAAATTATTGAAGCTAAAAGGGAAGAATTTCTTTTTTCTACTGAATGAAAACGGCAAAAAAAAATATAAATTATAATAATTATTCGATAATATAACAAATAATTGTGAGGATTTAAGATGGATGCAAAAGAATTCAATACCGAAGAAAAAAGTTTTTTTAAATATCATGGTAAAGGAGGAGAATTATTTGGTGTATTCCTGGTTAATGCCCTTCTTACCATTATTACATTAGGAGTTTACTATTTCTGGGCAAAGGTTAAGTTAATAAAATATTATTATGAGCAAACAGAATTTATGGGTTATCGGTTCTCATATCATGGAACAGGAAAAGAAAGGTTTGTAGGTTTCTTAAAGGGTATAGGTATTGTAGTCCTTGGGCTTATCGCTCTATTTGCAGTAGCTTATTTACTCATGTCATTAATTTCTTTGAAAGCAGCCAACTTTATCATGAGTGCTTTATTATATCTTGCCCTATTGGCTATTTCACCACTGGTATTAATAGGAAAAGAAAGATATAGGTTAAGTCGTTCCAGCTATAGAAACATTAGATTTCAGTTTACCGGGAAATTTACTGAATTAGCTGAGCTTTTTATTGTGCATGGTTTAATGACTGTCGTAACACTTGGAATTTATTCTCCCTGGTTTTATTGTAAATATGCCGAATTCTTTGCTAAAAATTCTTTTTATGGGAATCAAAATTTTCAATTTCAAGCGGAGCCGAAAGAGTTATTTATCCTGTTTTTGAAAGGTATATTCTTAACTCCTTTAACTTTAGGAGTTTATGTTTTTTGGTTTAGAGCTAATTTATATCGTTTTTACTGGAGTCACGTGACTTTCCAGAATAAACAGTTTAATGCTGATACATATACAGGTGGAGGCTTAATGAAAACTACCGGACTTGCCCTATTAGCTTCCGTATTGAGTTTGGGAGCTGCTCTTCCCTGGGCTTTGAACTGGTTAAATGCCTATCAGATAAATCATCTGACATTTTTAGGTACTGTAGATTTTGCTTCTATAGAGGGAAGCATGGATAAAAAAGCTTCAGCTTTAAGTGATGGAATTTCCGATGCGGCTGACGTGCTGGGGGATATGCTATCTTAAAGAAGATATGAATATAGTTATAGTTGAATATTTTGATGGTAGAAATCCGGTTCCCTTTAAAGGGGAACTGGAAATTTATGAAACTCACCTGGAGTTTCGCTATAAGCCGGATGAAGAAATTGAAACTTATCAAGTCGACTGGAAATTGATACAGAGTATTGAAAATAAAGGAGATAGCTTTGAAATACACATTTTTATAGATAAAGATAGTCCTTTCGCAATATTTGTCTTGCAGGATAAAAACGCCTATGAAATTCTTCAAAGTATTTATAACAAATTGCATCCGGGTTTTTTTAGTACCCGGGTTAAAAAATTATATGAGCTTCCTTTGCGAACGAAGCTTATTTCTATATCCATATTTTTAGCCATTTTTATTTTTTTGTATTTCCAGGGTTTACAACGTGTTCATACATTGATTCCGCAAAGTGTAGATAAAGAGATAGGCTCTTATGTACAAAAACAAATCCTGAAAAACTATAGTACCTGTTCGAAAGAAGAATATAATC
This sequence comes from Leptospiraceae bacterium, assembly GCA_024233835.1. NCBI lineage: Bacteria > Pseudomonadati > Spirochaetota > Leptospiria > Leptospirales > Leptospiraceae > Leptospiraceae bacterium. The sequence goes on along the minus strand of JACKPC010000006.1, from coordinate 237,739 downwards.
AATTTCTACATAAGTTAATCAACTTATTAGCAGATCGTAAAAATACATTTAATATAACAATAGTGAAACAGGATGTTGCAAATGCTATCAGTCTTCCCGGTGGAGAAATACTAATCTTTTCCGGACTTTTTAAAGAGAGCGAATCCCCGGAAGAAATTGCCGGAGTTTTGGCTCATGAAATCGCTCATATTGAACAAAGACATGGTATCAGGCAGTTGATACGCGTACTTGGAATTTCCTTTTTAGTTACCGGTTTAATAGGTATAGGAAGTGATTCTTCTGAGATGATAGAAACGTATTCGGAAATTGTAAATACCCTGATCCTTTTGAAATACTCTCGAAGTTTTGAAGAAGAAGCCGATAGACTTGCTGTTGAAAAATTGAATAGACTAAGTATCAGTACGGAAGGTCTTATCCAGTTTTTTAAAAGAAATGCAGAGAATGATAAAATTTCCAAATGGTTAAATACACATCCTTCCGGCGATAAGCGAATAGAAACTATCCAAAAACTATCTAATATACCGTCTAAAAAAAAGGATTTATTTTTAGAAGAAAGGAGAAACTGGGAAATTTATAGAGAAGGATGTGGTTACTATTAAAGTTTGAAAGGAATTTATAAACTTTTTACGCTGAGACCTAAGCCCTCTTGAATAGAGAACGGAGCTTTCCAGCCGAGGTCTTTTTGAATTTTAGATATATCTAAACAATAAGGTGAGGAAATCTTTTCATATTCTTCACTTTTACCTATAACTTTAAAAAGGGTTTTTAAAATACTCAGCGGCATCGGGAATAAAACTAAGTTTTTATTCAAACTCTCAGACAGAAGATGCAATAGTTCTGAGGTGGAGAGATCCTGTCCGTCACTCAAGAGATAAGTTTTGCCGAAGGATTCTTTATTTTCCAGGCAGGTATGGATAGCTGAAAGCAAGTTTCCGAGGAAAATAAAACTTCGCTTATTCTTTAAATTTTTGAAAGGAAGGGGAAAGCCCATTCCGGCAATTTTTGCAAGTCTTAAAAAGTTTGCTTTGGCATAGGGACCGTAGATCAGGGGAGGGCGAAGGATAGTGTAGGGTAAATTTTCATTTTGCGAAATCTCTTTTATATAATTCTCTCCTTCTATTTTCGATAAGCTATAGCTGTTATAAGGAAGAAGGGGAGAATCTTCCTGAAACGGAGAATCAGAGCCGGTTTTTCCATGAACCAGAGCTGTGCTTAAATAAATGAAATGTTTTATTTGCTGTCGGGCTGCTTCGAGAGCTAATTGTCGGCTTGCTTCTGCGTTTATTTCCAGATAAGGTCGCAGTTCTACATCTTTGAGATTATGTGCTTTACCGGCAAGATGGATAATAAAATGAACATCTCTTAAGGTAGTTTTCCAATCTGTATCGGGTTTTATTTCCAGGATTTCCTGACTCAGGTTCTGCTTCAGGTTCGGTTCTGCTTCGAGGTAAGGGTTCAGGCTTTCGGTTCGAATAATACTTTTTACCCGAAAACCCTCTTTAAGAAAATACCATTCTGCATACCTGCCAACAAAACCACCGGCTCCGGTTAGTAGAATGGTTTCTTTCATCTATTCTCAGGTATATTTCTCAAGGTAATACTCAACATCCTTTTTACTTCCGATAATCAGGGTAACTCTTTGGTGAAGATCATTTGGTTCTATATCCAGAATCCTGCGTCCATCTTCTGTTACAGCCATTCCTCCGGCCTGTTCTGCAAGGAAAGCCATAGGTGCTGCTTCGTAAAGAAGCCTGAGTTTTCCGTCGGGGTAATTATTGGATTTCGTATCTCTCGGATACAGAAAAATTCCTCCTTTCAGAAGGTTCCTGTGGAAGTCAGCCACTAAAGAACCTATATAACGCAGGGTTTTTGGATTTTTATTCAGGCTGATTCCATCGATATTTTTAATATCCTTGATATAGGCTTTGATATTATCAGACCAGAAATTGTAATTACCCTCGTTGATAGAGTAAATATTTCCGGATTCCGGCATTTTTAGACCGGGATGGGAAAGCAGGAATTCTCCGCAGGATGGGTCGAGGGTGAAACCATTGACGCCATTTCCGGTACTTAAAATGAGCATGGTTGAGGAACCATAAACAATATAACCGGCAGTTCTTTGTAAATTACCGGGTTGGAGCAAGTCTTCCAATTTTCCGGGTCTACCGGGGGGGGTTTTTCTGAGGTGAATGGAAAAAATAGAACCTATAGAAACGTTGCTGTCTATATTAGAAGAACCGTCGAGAGGATCGAACACAAAAGTATACTTTCCTATCGCATAGTCTTCCGGAATATCAATAGGACCTTCCTGCTCTTCACTGGCCATAATACAGAGGTGACCGCATTTTTTCATGGAGTCGGTGATGATTCTATCTGCATAACGGTCCAGTTTCATCTGGGTTTCACCCTGTACATTGGTTACACTCGTAGAGCCGAGGATATGATCCAGAAGCCCCGCTTTTCTTACTTCTCGGGTTACGATTTTTGCAGCATAAACAAGATGATTCATGAGGGCTGTAAAGTCTCCCGTAGCATGAGGAATCTTGAGCTGCTCCTCAATTAGAAATTGTGATAAGGTAATAAGCTCTTCATTTAAGTGTTGGGCTGTTTTATCTGGCACTTTTCTTTCCTTTCTATAGAGATTTCATCTGAAGTCCGGTTGTTACTCTATTTATTTTTTCGTAAGTTTTCCTATTGCTCAACGTAAAATTCAGTGACACATTATCAAGTAAAAATACTGTTTCCTAATACCATAAAAAGTCATAAGATTGGGAGCATTTTTCTTCGATTTCATTCATGAAAATAATTTATCTCACAGATATCCACGACGGCCTGAGGAGTATGAAAGAAGTTTTTCAGAGAACCTCGGCTGATCTATATATTCTTGCCGGCGATATTATCTACAAGGCTTTTTTTAGTTCTGAAAGGATAATTGATTTTTGTACCATTCAGGAAGAACTCGTAAATCATGCCAAAGAATCGGGTTACGACAGACTTCCCTATGATTATGCGACAACAATTCTGCGTTTTCCGGATAAATTTGACTATGAAATAGGGGTTAAGGCCGGTTTTTACCGTCTTTTATTTCATAAGGCTTCCAAAACAATGAAGGAGAAATACCTTCTTATCAAGGAAGTAATTAATCAATATGCAAATTCTCCCTGCCTGATACTTCCGGGAAACTATGATATAGATCTTCAATACACAGCTCTTTACGAATGGGATATTCACCGAAAAACCCGTGTTTTTGGAGAGTATGTTTTTTCAGGTTATGGTGGGGCACCAATTATGACTTCCGGAATACCCGAAAAGCTGGCAGTAAAGTTTCATGAGTATAGGAGAAGCGGTATAGAATACTCGGAGCCGGAAGAATTTTTTAAATCAGAGTTACCGGATGTAGCTATTATTCATAACCCGGCTTATGGAATTTTAGATAAGGTTCCGGGTTATGGAAATGTGGGTTCTCAGGGAATACGAAGATATGTGGATGATTGCTCACCTCCTCTTGTTTTATCAGGACATGTTCATGAGGACCAGGGAATTGTAAAAAAAGGAAAAACAGTTTTTTTAAATCCTTCTAATTTCGGATCGGTTGATTCGGTGTACGGTTTTCAACCGGGTGGTTTCCTTGCAGAAATTTATATGGAAAATAAGGAAGTAACGAAAGTCGATTTATTGCAATACCTTGATGGAAACTTGAATGTTTTAATGAAAACGAGAACAGAAGGTAATTCTATTGAATTAGAATATATCGATGATAATTCAAGCGTTCCTGCTGAGCATTTTATTAGAAAAATATGACAATTACAAAGTTTGTAAATAACCCTCTTATTAAAGAGTTTAATGGTTTAAAACGTTTTTTTCGCAAATACGAGACAGATGTTTCAAAGGAAAGAATTTTAGATTTTAAGCATTTTACCAGTATGATTAATTCTTCCGGTGATAAAGTTGCTTTTGACCTTTTAGGTTCTGTAAACTTTGGTCAGGCTGAAAGATATTCTGATGCGGATGTAATTATATACCTCGATTGCGATGAGCCCGGAATAACTGAATGTGGGGCCGAAAGTTGTGAGAAATATAAATTATATAAAAAGCTACTCATGAATACTCTGGTTTATGAATATGCAAATAATACTTATAAAGTAGAGTTTGTAGACTGTATTAATTTAAGACAGTTAGAAAGAGATATTATAGATACAAAAACAGATTCTTTTACCATAGTCAAATTTGCTTTTTATCGTTCTATATGCAGGGGAATAAATCGATCCGTTTTACGATATTATGAAAATTTATTAATGAACAATGAAGAACTTTGTGATGCAATTGAAACTGCATTAGAAGATTGTTTTAGAGGTTTAACAAAAACTTCTCAGCACTCCTATTCGTTTCGAAAGTATATGGAAAGACTTGAGCATAATAAGGGTTTTAAAGTTCCGGAATCTGTTGCCCAAAAAGTAAAATCTTATTTATGGAAGTAACTCATGTTGACTGTATTCTCAATCATATTTACGCTAATCTTTATTTTTTTAATACTCCACCTTCTATATTTTACAGAAGATAAGAAGCTGGATAAAGAAAAAGCAAATCGTATTGAGAAAGAAAAATCCCTAAAAGCCCAAACCTTAGATCCAAGAAAAGTGTATGGAAGGGAATGGGATTCTAAGGTTCCGAGACCTCGTATTTGTCCTGCCTGCGGAAGTTTTTTAGAAAAGCATGAGTATCTATTTGCCTCTATGCAAAAGGGAGATGGAGAAAAAAATATCGTGCATATTTATGGTTGTCGTTACTGTTATCTTGGTGTTGATCGAAGCATTAATAAGCCGGAAGAAAGTATCAAAGAGGAAAAAGTTGAGGAGTTGGATTTCTAAGAAATGAAACTTACACTTTCCGAAAGTGTAGAAATTCTTCCGGGTCTCGGACCAAAACGTGCGACAGCTTTAGCTAATATAGGCATTAAAAATCTGGGAGAGTTATTGTATTATTTTCCCAGACGTTATATTGACAGAAGCATAACTGCGAATGTACTTTTGAGTGAGGGAGAGACAGTTACCTTATTTGTAACAATATTAGATTTTCATTTGGTACATGGTAAAACTTCAAGATTAATTATAGGAACTAAGACCGAATCAAATCATCGCATTTCTCTTGTTTTTTTTAAAGGAATTTCTTATTTTAAAAATGTGTTTAAACCCGGCATGAATCTAATTGTTACCGGAGAGTTGAAGTATTTCCGGGGAATGCAGATCATGCATCCGGATTTTGAAATCTTGAATACTGCTGAGGATCCGGAGGAAGCACAACTAATTCATACAGGCCGTATCATTCCTTTATACCCGGGTTCCGATGCCTTGAAAAAAGAAGGCTTGGATTCAAGGGCCTTTCGAAGATTTAATAAAAAAATTCTGGATCTACTGGAGCAGGGGAAATTAGAAATTCCTGAAATTCTACCCGAAGAAGCACTAAAGAAGAGAAATATACCCGGTATACATCAGGCTTTTAAAGAAATTCATTTTCCGGAATCTGAAGAAACATTACAGAATGCTAAAAATCGATTTATTTATGAAGAGTTTTTCTTTTTTAACCTTTTACTAAATTATAAACGGAAAAAGAGAGAAGAGATAGAGAGGGAACTCTGGCCTCTACCGGAATCTCCATCGGCTATACGGGTTGAAAAGAATCTTCCTTTCAAGTTAACAGATTCTCAAAAAACTTGTATTGCTAAAATTAAGCAATTAAACTCGAAAGATACTCCTATGGCAGCCCTTTTGCAGGGAGATGTGGGTTCCGGAAAAACGGTTACAGCTTTATTAATTGCACTTCATTATATCGATAATGATATTCAGGTTTGTATTTTAGCACCTACTGAAATTTTAGCCAGACAACATTTTCATACCATTCAATCCTTGCTCTCCTTTTCACCTTTCATTGGACTGGAACTTTTTTTAGGAAAAGAGAAGGTCAAAGCCAAAAGGGAGAAACTTGCCCGTTTTAAACAGGGTGAAACGAGACTGGTGATTGGAACGCACAGTCTTTTGCAGGAAGATGTGGAATTTAAGAATCTGGGTCTTGTAATAATTGACGAACAGCATAAATTTGGAGTTGAGCAAAGAGAAACTTTGAGGGCAAAAGGAAGAAATCCTGATATTTTGGCTATGACAGCAACTCCTATACCCCGAACCCTTTCTTTAACTCTGTATGGAGATCTGGAATTAGTCGTATTGAAAGAGAAGCCGGCTGGTAGAGCCGGAATCGAGACCAAATGGTTTTTTGAAGATAAGCGAGAAGCTGTATATAAATCTATTAAAAAATACTTAAATATGGGGAGACAGTGCTATATAGTCTATCCTCTTGTGGAAGAGTCAGAAAAATTAGATTTAAAATCCTGTATTGATGATTATGAGCATTTAAGTAGGTTTGAATTTAAAGAATACAGCCTGGGTTTACTTCATGGTAAAATGAAAAATGAAGAAAAAGATGCTGTAATGACAGGCTTTAAAAAGAAGGAAATCCAAATTCTTGTAACTACAACTGTAGTGGAAGTGGGAATTGATGTACCGAATGCAACGATTCTTGTAATTGAACATGCAGAGCGGTTTGGAATTTCTCAACTGCATCAGTTGAGAGGAAGAGTGGGCAGGGGGGAGCATGATAGCTTTTGTATTCTAATGAGTTCCGGCCACATAAGTGAAGAAGGAAAAACAAGACTTTCTGCCCTGGTGGAAACAACCGATGGTTTTGAGCTGGCCGAATCTGACTTAAAGCTCAGGGGGCCGGGAGAAATCCTGGGTATTCGGCAGAGCGGACTTCCTGATTTTAAACTGGCGAATTTACAAAAAGATGAATTCTGGCTTAAAGTAGCCAGGGAAGATTCAGAAAAGTTTGGAAATATAGGAGCATTAGAAAAAAATGAAATAAGTAATCGCTTTTCTGAAGGAAGAATTTTATTCCCGAATTAAGTATTGAAAAAAATGATATACTCTATAGGTAGGTTTTCTAAACTAGGATCGGATACGTGATGGAAAAGGGGAAAAAACAGGAACCAAATAAGAGAATTCTGGTGGTGGATGATCTGCCGGAGATATTCTATTCTATACAGGGAATGTTGCGAGCTGAGCCTTATACCTTAGAATACGCAAGAACCGGAAAAGAGTGTTTGGATGCCTTGAGCAAGTCTCCTTACCCCGACATGTTGTTGCTGGATATATTTATTCCGGATTTAGATGGTTTTAAAATTTGTAAATACATTAAATCCAGGGAAGAAATTGCAGATATACCTATTTTATTTATAACAGCATTTGATGATGAAGAGCATATAACAAAGGGCCTTTCCATGGGAGCTATTGATTATATTCTGAAACCCTTTAATAAGAGTGAGTTCATTGCTCGAATACGAAATCATATGCATACATATCAGGTAACCAAGAATTTGAAGGAGCTAAATACCAGCAAAGATAAGTTTTTTTCTATTATAGCTCATGATTTACGCTCTCCTTTAAGCGGGCTATTAGGTGTTTCCCAAATACTAATTGACGATATTAACCACATGACAAGAGACGAAATCCTAGAAATCAGTAATCAGATTACAGGTTCTGCCAGGGTTTTATTCAGTCTTCTGGAAAATCTTTTGGAGTGGTCCAGGATTCAGAGTGGCGTGATCCGACATCAACCGGAGAGTGTCAGTTTGCTGGAAACATTTGATTATATCGAAGGTCTGTTCAAAGGTCTTTGTATTCAAAAGAAAATCACATTGCTGATGAATGAGGAAACGCAGCCTGATATCTTAGTACTTTCTGATGAGAATATGCTTTTTACGATACTTCGAAACCTTGTTTCAAATGCTATAAAGTTTACTCCTTCCGGGGGAACCGTTTCTTTATCCTTTAGAAAAGAAAAAACTATGATTATTGTTTCCGTATCTGATAACGGCACCGGTATCTCAATGGAAGTGCAGGATAGACTTTTTAGATTAGAGGAACCTTATTCTACACCGGGAACCGATAAGGAAAAGGGTACCGGGCTCGGTCTTATACTGGTGCGCGATCTCGTCATTCGAAACAAAGGTACATTCTGGTTTGAAACCGGAAAGGGTCTCGGAACTACTATGTATTTTACGATTCCGCTACCGGCCGTAATATCAGAATAATCGTATATTCGTTTTTATTAAACCATGGAGATAGGATGACGCAGTCGAGCTATAAACTTTTTTATATTTCAATTTTTATTATCATTATTTTAGAAATGCTATCTCCTGTTCCTTTTCTTTTGAGTATAGGTTCTCTTTTAATACTATTTTTAAAACCTAAATGGTTTTTAGATTTTGTAATTACGCATTATAATCTGGAAATAAGTTCTGATGAAACAACAAAGAATTGACAGTGGTTGGAAGCCACTGTCTTCCCATGTTTCTTTTAATGTCTCGTTACTCCTCCATCGACAACAAGGGTGGAACCTGTAATATAAGAAGAAGCTTCACTGGCAAGAAAAATTACGGGTCCCAATAGTTCCTGTGGTCTTGCCATGCGCTTCATCGGGATAGCCTGAAGAAGTTTATTTGAGTATTCTTCGTTTTTCCTTATTTTTTCTGTCATATCCGTTTCTGTAAAACCGGGGCAGACCACGTTAACTCGAAAACCACTCGAAGCCCATTCTAAGGCGAGAGATTTGGACATCTGGATGATTGCTCCCTTGGTGCCGGAGTATACTGACATTAAAAATCCACCCTGTAAACCTACAACGGAAGCAATATTAATAATATTCCCCCCCTGTTTTCTTTGAAGTTTATGATAAGCCTGACAGGCCCTGAAAACACCTTTAAAGTTTGTGTTGACGAGATTTTCCATGTCTTCTTCTTTGATGGCTGAGGCGGGTATGTCTACCGTAGCAGCAGCATTGTTTACCAGACAATCAAGGCGTCCGTGTTTATTTTTAACCTCATTAATTAAATCTTTCATGGCAGAAGGATCCCGCATATCGGCTGCAACTCCGGTAATGCTTGTTCCCTCGGCCCATGCCATAGACTCAGGTCTTGAACCGGTTCCATAAACGATGGCTCCTGCATTTGCAAAACCTTCTGCGAGTGCCCGACCTATTCCCCTCGAAGCTCCTGTAATGATGACTGCTTTATCTTTAACGCTGAATAAATCCATAATAGGAAATTGCTTATGTAAAGCCTTTTTGTCTATAGAAAAAGAAGGGTCTAATGTAAAAAGCTTGAAAATGAACTTCGAGCCTGTAGCTTGAAATCGGAAGAATACTTATGAAATCGATGATTATTTTACTCAGCTTTCTTTTTATGTATGCTCCGCTTAAAGCGGAAAATGAAAAAGGCATACCTTCGAAAAATGTGGATTCGAAAGGGCAGGTGGAGGAAAAAAAGGAAGAACCACTTGAGAAGAAAGAAAAACCGGAAAGGGATAGTCGGGGGGAAGAGAAAAAAGGAAAGCAGAGGACAGCAAGGTTTTTGCTCTGTAATGGACTTAGCGTTCATGGTAAATTAGCTGAACCCATAAAAGCTATAACCTTTCATCATAAAAAGAATTCTATTGATTACTTAAAAAGTTTACAGTTCGAAGAAGTTCAAAAAATTGAAATTCTCAAATGGGAAAAAGTTTTTCAAAAAAACATTTCATCAGGCCAACTGTATCAAATGAATCCCTATGATTTTCAAATTACTACTCTTGAGGGAGATATTTTTATTGTGAATGGCCTGCAAAATTTACCCTTTTTGCGTTTTCAGGTCAAAAACAGGAATGGAACTACGAGTGTTTTTTCATACTGGACGGATTTGCTTCAAATAAATGGAAGTTGGTATTCCGGTCTTGGAGAATTTCAGGGAAATTACCGTACGGATTGTCATCCCGGAGTTTTAAAAAGTGTTGAGTTTTATAAGTGAAATAAATTTACTAAAAATTATATTTCTACCGGTTAATTACTTGACTCAGTTATTTAGGGGTTTATCTTAATCGGAAAAGTAACGAACGGAAGTGATTATACTTGAAAAAGACCGATCAGGAACTTGATGACATTCTAAAAAATGCAGTAGATAATTGTAAAACTATCTCTTTTAAAACGTATTTTCTTTCAGATTACGGAGAACATGTAATAAAAAAAATGACACAGGCCGTTCTGGAGAAATTTGATAGAATGGATCTCATGGAAATTGGCTATACTTCAGCCAAAGAATTGGTGATTAATGCTACGAAAGCCAACCTGAAACGAGTTTTATACCTCAACCTTGGCCTTGATATTAATGATCCGATTGATTATGAAAAAGGGCTAAAACAGTTTAAGGATAATCTTTCAGAAGATAAGATTGTACAATTTAAAGATGACTTTAAAAAGCATAATTTACCCGTTACGGCTACCTACTACTATTCAGCAGATGTATTAAACATCAAAGTAAAGAATAACTTTCCTCTCTTAAATATAGAAGAAGAAAGGATTCGGGACAAGTTTCGTAAGGCTACCAGTTTTTCTAATCTCATTGATTTTTTTATGGAGTACGGAGACAATACGGAAGGTGCCGGGATGGGCCTGACTATGGTAGGAATACTTCTGGATCAATCGGGGATTGACAGGCATTCATTCAGTCTTTATTCCAGTGATAAATATAAAGAAACCATTGCCAAGCTGGAAATTCCTTTGAGTGAAAAGTATATATCTAAACGAAGAATGTTCGATAGGGAGCTAAAGAGTAAAGAAGTCGTGCCGGAAAGCTTAAGGCAAACTTTTTCCTACAATTTCAAAACCTACAAAGATTATAATATTCTTGAAAGCTAAACAATTTATTATTTTTTAAATAGCTTATCTATTCCTTCTCTGAATTCAGAAAAAAGGGAAAGGTTATTATGTCCGCCCCCTTCGATTGTAGTAAAAGTATCTTCCGGTTTTAATACAGATTTTAAACGTAAAGAAAGGTCATAGGGAATAACTTCATCTGAAGTTCCATGAAAAATATGAACAGGAGATTTTGCTTTCTTTAACCATTGATGGATAGGAAATTTGTATTTCAAAAGGAATGTGGGTGCTAAGGGGACGAATCGTTTAGCTATGGAAGCATAGTCGTAGAGAGGAGTTTCAAGGATACCAAAGCTGACTTCTTTTTGAGAGAGTAAAAAAGAAGCGGGAACTGTACCTAAAGATCGTCCGTAAATGATAATATGTTCAGGTTTATATGTATTTATAAGATAATTATAAAATACTGAAGCATCTTGAACTAACACTTCTTCAGAATTTATATTTCCTTCACTTTTTCCGTAACCTCTGTAGTCTATGATTAAAAAGGAATAGGGGTAAGGGGCAAATAGCTCGGAAATTTCTCCCCAGGATCTCAGACTTCCTGCATTTCCATGAAAGTATAGTATTACCTTATCTGTATCTTTCTTGGGAAATAGAAGACCGTGAAGCCTTGTGCCATCTTCGGCTTTTAGAAAAACTTCCTCATGAGGTCTTGAAAAATGAAAAGAATAGTCAGGTTCTAGCTTTTCAGGATAGAATAGCATTTTGTCCTGAAGATTCCTGATGTATTGAAACATACCCATAACTAGAACAATGAAAAATAGAATACTTGAAATGTAAATTTTCTTTTTCAATTTGTAACCTGTAATCTTTTATCTGTCTAAGAATGGAAATCTCTTTTTTTATTGCAAATCTTTCTTGGAATTTTTTAAATAAACTTTTAGAAAATGAAACTAAACCCAAACTAAAAAAGCTATATTGCCATTTAAGTTTAAGACTTTTAAATTTAGACTGTTAAACCTGCCTTTTCTTTTGCTTCCATCTTTATGTGAATAAATAATATGAATAATCCCTTTAAAAGCTTTTACAGTTTTTTGAAAACGGCCAAACCTTGTTTCACTCTTTCCCTGAGCTTAGTTCATTAGGTGAATAAAAATCTCTTTCTATTCCAAATTATACTTTTAGCTTTACAGAAAACCAAGTTTATGTAGAGTCCTCCATTCTTTTTATTGAAAAATTATAAGCTAAAATTGTAATGGTATAAAAATTGCACTACTATTGACATTGTCGGTTTAGAGCTTATATATTAATCGTATTGGGTATTTGTAGAGCGTCCGAACGAATGAGAGGGTTTATGTTTTATCTTTTTAAAAAAAATAGTATTCTTTATATTACTTTATCTTTTACATTTATCTGGTTGTTTTTATCTTTATTCGGACTGGATATAGGGACACCTAACCGAACAATTAATAGCCAGGACCTCTCCGGCTTAAATTCAAAAGAAATCATTCCTGTGCTTCTTTTAGCTCTAAAGGGAAGCTTTATTCACACTATACTCGAAATTAGTGGTGCGGTAATAGCCCTGAGTGTTATGGTTCAGTCTTTTGTGCATTACTACATAAAAAGGGATTCTATCGCTCCTGCTATTGGAATTGCCTGGGCCTGGTCTGGATTAATTGATGTTTTTCATACACTTGTATCTAATAAGTCCATAACCTGTAGTGATCCTTTAAATGCTTTACCTTTGACCTGGTCAATTTCCAGAGCATTTAATGCTATATCATTGTTGTTAGTCATCGCATTATACTATAAAAATAAAGAAAAAAGTGGAAATCGATTACTTATTCTAAATATTCTTATGGCGGTGATTGCCTTTTTTCTAATGGCTTACAATATGTTTTCTTCCAGTCTTCCCCGCTCTGTTTTCAAACCGGAAGAATTTATTTTTCCCAGACCTTATGACCTTATTTTATCTTTACCTTATATTGTAATTTTAGTACTACTTTATAATATATATAAACAGCGAAAAGATATTTTATCTTTTTCTATATTCGTGAGTATGATTCCGGCATTCATGTCGCAGATATACATGGGTTTTGGAGGAAGCACTTTATTTAATAATTATTTTAATATTGCTCATATTTTAAAAACCTTTCAGTTTGTAGTTCCGGTCTGGGGTTTTTCATTGGAGTATATTGATTCTTATGCCGAGTCAAAAGAGACAGGAAAGTTGAAAACTGAAATAGAAGAAAAGAAACTTTTAACTGATAAAATTACAGGTATAATTCAAAAAATGTTTACGATTAAAGAAGTACTTCTGGAATCTACGGTTAAATTTAATGAAATATCAAAAGATTATAAAATACTTTTAGGTAATTCCTTGTCCAGTATTGAAGAAGTTGCAAGAGCATCTCTTGTTATCAGTAACCTAACAGAAAAACAGGGAAAAGTAAATGAAGAAACTTTAAAAATTGTAGAGTCCTTAAGTGATAAATTTCAGGAGATTAAGCATAATTTCATTTATATAGATGACAAGGGAAAGCAAATTAAGCAGATTATAACTGGCGGGCAGGAAATTGTAAGTCATACAAATCAGGTAATGGATCAGCTAAAAGAATCTTCAAAAGAAGTTTCTAAAGTGATTTCTATCATGAAAAATATTGCTTCCAGAACCAATCTCTTAGCCCTGAATGCTTCTATTGAAGCAGCGAGGGCAGGGGAAAGCGGAAAGGGTTTTACTATCGTGGCTGATGAGGTAGGTAAACTGGCCCAGAGTTCAAGTAGTTATACAAAGGTAATAACAGATAGTATCCAAAATTCTCTAGTACTGGTCGATAGGGGACAATCTTCAACATCCAGGATAAGTTTAAAATTCGAAGATCTTGTAAATAAACATTCAGAAATACAAAGTATTGTCGTCCGTAGTATTCCTTCTTTAGATGAATACGAGAAGATTAAAACCCGTACTTTAGATCTAACTTATGAATTAGATGAAAATTTAAAGCAAATTCACACTGCGGCTATGAACCAGGAAGAGAACGTGAGAACCAGTCAGAAAGCAATTAGGATGGTTTCTGAAAAATCGGAATATTATCTGGACTTTATAGATAAGCTTGATTCCTTATCGAAGTTGATGAACGAAGTCAATGAATTAATGCAGCAGTTTTAAATTAAACAATAGATTTTGTTTTTCGGCAATCCTCTTGTTCAAAAAAACCGTTTTCACCTGCTATTTTATAAAATAGGAGTTTTTAGTAGCCTTAAGGTTTATAAAACGGGAAGACTTTTTTCTTTAAATACCGTAGAATAAAGAAAAACATGAAAGAGAGGATTTCTATGCTGGGATTTTTAAGTGGTATTGTGTATGCGAATGCAGGAGAGTGGATGATTCATAAGTACTGGTTACATGAAGAAGCCAAGAAAAACAAGGAAAGCTTCTGGCGTTTTCACTGGAATGTACATCACAAAAATTGCAGACAAAATGCTTTTATTGATGCAGATTATCAGAACACTTTGTTTTCGGAGTGGGACGCACAGAGTAAAGAAGCTGTAGCTTTAATCGGGGCCTCTTTAGTTCATCTTCCCCTGTTTCCTTTTGCACCTGGTTTTGTCGCCGGTGTTTGGTTTCATGCAGGCTATTATTACTATGTTCATAAGCGTTCTCATCTCGAACCGGAATGGGCGAAGAAAAGTCTTCCCTGGCATTATGACCATCACATGGGGCCAAACCAGGATTCCAACTGGTGTGTTACTTTTCCCCTGTTTGACTATATCATGGGAACAAGGGAAAAATATCTCGGAACCGAGAGGGAAAAAGAAGATAGCCTGAGACGCGAAAAAAGACTAAAAGAAGTAAAGCTCGCAGAAGCGAGCTAAAAATTCATTTACAGGGAGTATCTCTCCCTGTTTTTCTCTTTAGCCGGGATTCGTTTCAGAATCTTTTATCTTCCTCAAAAAAATATCCGCTCATTTTTTTCGGAAAACTCTTACTGACTACCGGTTTAAACCGGGCAGTCAAGGAAATGTCTTCGTGATTTTTTGAGTGGATAAAAAAAAGAATTGATTTTTTTCTTCCTTCTGATATAAATTATTTCCAATTTTTATGAATCCTATCCTGAATACCATATCTTTCTTCGGAATATTTGCTCTGTGCTTCATTGCCTGGCTCGGCTCTGAGGATAAAAAACGCATTCCCTGGAAACTTATGTTTTGGGGGATTGGTATACAGTTACTTCTGGGATTTTTTATTTTTATATTTCCGATTACAAGAGAAGCGATTGTTGTTGCAAATGACGTTTTAAACCTGCTTTTAGATGCTTCGGAATCTGGAGCGAGGTTTCTTTTCGGAGATGCCATGGTTCCGGTAAAGGAAAAAGCCAGAGCCGATGTTCCCAATATGGGCTTTGTTTTTGCCATGCGCTCCTTACCCCAGGTGGTTTTCTTTTCTGCCCTCGTTACCCTTGCTTATCGTTTAAACATTATTCAACCGGTAGTTCGTTTATTTGCGCGTTTTTTTTCCAGAACCTTAAAGATTAGTGGAGCCGAATCTCTATCGGGTGCTGCGAATATCTTTGTGGGAATTGAATCTGTAGTATCGATTCGACCTTATCTTGAAAAAATGACCCGTAGCGAAATCTGTGCTATTTTAGCGAGTTGTTTTGGTTCTATTTCCTCTACCGTTCTGGGCTTTTATGCTTCCATTTTGAAACCATCTTTTCCGAATATCACCGGGCACCTTGTCGCTTCTTCTATATTAACCATACCGGCCTGTTTTGTTATCGCAAAGATTCTTGTTCCGGAAACGGGTGTGCCGGAGACCATGGGAAAAATTCCGGAAGAAGAAAAAAGTGAAGAAGAAAAGAAAATGAGTCCTATGGATGCCCTGATAAAAGGAGCCATCGATGGGGTTCAAATTGCTATGGGAATTGCGGCTGTTTTAGTAGCCATTCTGGGAATTGTAGCTTTTATAAACTTGATATTTGCGAAGCTGGCTCTATTTGAGAAAAGTCCGAATGTTCTGGTTCATGGAATCGGTGTGATTTTTTCCTATTTGACTCTGGATAATATTTTTGCCTTTTTATTTTTCCCTCTTACTTTTCTTACCGGTGTTTCTCTTGATTTTCAGGAGCTCTGGCAGGCATCGAGTATTATCGGAAGCCGACTTTTACAAACTTCGATTCCCGGTTTTAATGCCCTTCATGCCCTGTCTTCTGCCGGTAAAATTACCGACCGTTCTCTTCTCATTGTCAGCTATGTCCTGAGTGGATTTGCTCACCTGGCTTCAGTTGGGATTTTTGTGGGTGGAATGACCAATCTGGTTCCTTCCCGTTCCAGGGACATTAGTAGTCTCGCTTTCAAGGCCCTCTGGGCGGCGACCCTGGCTACCGTGATGACCGGTTGTATCGCCGGGCTTTTTGATACGGGTCATCCGAGTATTCTGGGGAAAATCGCCCGCTAAAACTAAAAAGCACGTTTCAGGTTTTCCTCCATTCGCTTTTCTTCTATGTCGGTTTTGACTCGGTGGATGAATTCCTGTAAAGCTGTGCTGGAATTGATAGCAAAGGCTTTTTTTTCTCGAATCAGTTGTAAATTACCTTCTAACTGGATATGTCTCCAGTATTTTTCCGGATGTGAAATCAAACAGGCGAGTCTTTTTCCAAAAACCTCGGCGAATTTTGCTGTATGCATGGTTCCACTTTGAAGATCGGTTTCTAATATTAAAACTCCATCGGCCAGGGCACTCTGTAGTCGGTCCCTTTCTATGAACTGGTATTTATCGGCCCTGGCATCGGGAAGATACTCTGAAAGAAGAAGTCCTCTTTCGGAAAGAATTCGTTCAGCCAGGCGTCGGTTCACCCTCGGATAGACGTTTCTGAGTCCTGAAGGAAGAATGGCTACCGTCTTTGCACGATTACGTAAGGCAAAGGCATGAGCAAGAGTATCACAGCCTATCGCCAGTCCGCTTACAATGCTAAAACCTTCTTTTTTTAGCTTACGGATAATTTTTTCTCCTACTTCATCCAGATAAGGAGTAGGGATTCGTGTGCCTATTACCGCCATAGAGCTATGGTGATAGAGGAGATCGATATTTCCTTCTATAAAAAAAAGGGCAGGTGGATCGGGAATTTCTCGAAAAGAGTCAGGAAAAGCCTCGTCAGTAAAAGGAATACATTGAATTCCGCTGGCTTCAGTCTGGGTAATTATATCAAAAGCTTCTTCATACTTGCTTTGCACAAAATCTTTTTCGGGAGGCTTAATGGCAGGAAGTTTGACTGCATGTAGCGCCTCGAATATTTCATTAACATTGTTGATAACAGGAAATTGCTTCCAGATTTTATAAACCGAACCCCGGCTTATCCCCGGCATGAGCATGAAAGTTAGAATGCTGAGTTTGTCCATGGTAATCTCCTGTTTCAAGTCTAAACCATAGATAAAAATCTGTCAAGAAATACTTAATAAATATATAGTTATTATTTAATAAAAATTATAATACATAAAATTTACTTTGACGTTTTTCTTCATCTAAAAAATTTATAGATAGAAAGGAGATTCTATGTCTTTATTATCAATGATTATGCCCAAAGGTAAAAATGGTTTTGGATATGGGAGTACCGCTGAAGAAGTGACTCAAGGTGTATCCCTTACCGGGAAAACGGTTCTTGTTACCGGTTGTAATTCAGGTCTGGGAAAAGAATCGATGAGGGCTTTGGCTTTACGGGGTGCAAGAATTGTCGGAACAGCCAGAACTGAAGAAAAAGCAGAAAAAGCCTGTAAAGAAGTTGGAGGAGAGAATGCACTCGGTTTGGCCTGTGATTTATCTGAGCCTTCGAGTGTTCGTGCCTGCATACAATCCATAAAAGAACTTGGGATTAAACTGGATGTAATAATCTGCAATGCAGGTATTATGGCTCTTCCTAAATTAGAAAAATCTTATGGATATGAGTTGCAGTTCTTTACCAATCATATTGGACATTATATTCTGGTGAATGGATTATTAGATGAGTTGACTGAAGAAGGAAGGGTAGTTATGCTGAGCAGTTCTGCTCACAATATGGCTCCGAAAGAAGGAATTCAATTCGATAATCTTGATGGTGAAAAAAGTTATAGAGATTGGACTGCATACGGACAATCCAAGTTTGCCAATCTTCTATTTGCAAAGGATCTGGCAGAGAGATTCAAAGGAACAAAAAAAGCTGCATTTTCCGTGCATCCCGGGGTTATTCGAACTAACTTAAGTCGACACCTGCATCCGCTTGCCAATTTCTTATTTGGCCTTATAGGTCCTTTGTTTTTAAAGACCGTGGAAGAAGGAGCCGCTACCCAGTGTTACGCTGCTACAGCAAAGGATCTTACTATTCATTCCGGATCTTATTTACAGGATTGTAATATTTCAAAACCGAGACCTGATGCGGAAAATCCGGAACTTGCAAGAAAACTAAGGGAAGAATCGGAACGAATTATTACTGGTTTATGAATATTTAGAATAGAAACCGGTTTTTCTTTTTTTAATATAATTTTTCGTATTTCATTCAGGTGCATTGCGAGATTAAGTATTTTTCCAACATTTCTTTTAGTTGTTCTCTCTGGATCGGTTTGGTTAAAAAAGCATCCATACCACTTTCCAGACTTTTTTGTCTTTCTTCAAGTAAGGCCCCGGCAGTCAGGGCTACAATAGGAATATGGGGGAGGTTTTTATCAAATTCATTTTGCCTTATTCGTCTGGTAGCTTCGTTCCCATCCATTTCCGGCATTTGCACATCCATAATAATTAGATCCGGTTTTTTTCTTCTCATGATTTCTAAAACTTCCTGTCCATTTTTTGCTTCTAAAATTTCGATAGGATTAAGGGCTTTGCTTATCATAGCTTTGACTAATAGAAGGTTAATTGGATTATCCTCTGCTATTAAGACTACAAATGTTTTCTGATTCCGGGATTTTGATTTTACAGTTTTCTCTGGAGGCGGCTCATTCTTATCCAATACCGGATGGGGGTTTTCTGTAAGAGTTTTTGTTGTCAGGCTAAAGTTGGACTGCTTTGTATTCTTTCCTTTTATACATTTAGCTTTCAAGCTAAAAAAGAAATTGGAACCTTCTCCGATAACACTATCTAACTTTAACTCTCCTCCCATTTTTTGTACTAATTGTGCTGAAATAAGAAGTCCGAGTCCTGTTCCTCCGAATTTACGGGTGGTGGAGCTATCGGCCTGTGTGAAAGCCTGAAATAATTTCACCTGCTGTTCTTTAGAAATCCCGATTCCTGTATCCTGCACGGAAAAATGAAATTCTCCTTTCGGGTCATGGCTTGGTGTATAAGAAATTTTTAAAGTAACATTTCCTCTCTCTGTAAATTTAATTGCATTACTCAAAAGGTTGGTGAGTATCTGAAGAAGACGTGTCGGATCGGTAACTAAAAATCTCGGAGTTTGAGGGTCTATATTGAGAATCAGGTTTAAATCTTTTTTATCTGCTGAATACTTGATAATGTCAATGCTTTGCCAGGCTAGTTCAAAAAGATCGGTATTAATGAGTTCTAGGTCTAATTTTCCAGCTTCTATTTTAGAAAAATCGAGTATATCATTAATAATTCGAAGCAGAGTTTCTCCGCTCGAATGTATGGTTTCTAAGTGTTGTCTCTGAACAGCATTTAGTTTCGTCTCCAGTAATAACTCAGTGAACCCTAAAACAGCATTCATAGGTGTTCGTATTTCATGACTCATGTTAGCCAAAAACTCTGATTTTACTCGGCTGGCTGCCTCTGCATCTCTCTTGGCTTTCTTTAGCTCTTCTTCTGCTTTTGTTCTTTCGGTAATGTCATGGATAATGGAAAATAAGAGAAACTTCCCTTTGACGACTACCGGTGAAGAGTGGACTTCTACAGTACGTACTTCTCCACTTGAAAGTCGATGCGGAAAAATAAAGAAGTTAAAGTTTTGCTTATTTGCATGTTTTAATTTAATATTTATTTCTTCAGGAGAAATAGTATTGATTTCACTAATATGCATTTTTTTTAAGGTTTGAATGGAATACCCATAAAACCTTTCCGCTGATTCATTAGCATCGATGATCTGTCCTGTTTCCGGTTCAATTAATAACATTACGGCATTGTGTTTCTCGAATAGGTGACGAAATCGTTCTTCACTTTCTCGAAGGGCGGCATTAGCCAGTTTATTTTCAGTAATATCCTGGTGTGTGCCGGACATATACAGGGGTTTTCCGTCCGCTGTCCAACTCGAAACAGAACCTCTATCTAAGATCCAGATCCAGTGACCGTCTCTATGTCTCATGCGGCACTCGCATTCGTAATGCTCTAATTCACCGTTGAAAACTCTTTGCAATATTTTATTGCTTTCTTTTAAATCTTCCGGATGAGAGTGTCTGGTCCAGGTTTCAATGGATACAGGTTCCAGTTCATCCAGTGTATAACCGATTAATTCTGCCCAGCGCTCATTAAAGACAGTTTCTCCGGTTTGCACATTCCATTCCCAGGTACCCACATTGGTCCCCTTGATAATAGAATCTAACCTTTCTCTCTCTCGGAGAAGGGCTTTTTCGGCCTCCTTGGTTTCGGTTATATCCTGGACTGTACCCACAGAGCGTAAGGGTTTTCCATCTCTTGAAAATTCGGTTCTACATTGTTCGTGAATATATTTAATTCTACCATCGTGTAAAAGTAAGCGATGAATTATAGCATAAGGTTTTTGAGTTTTTAAGGAATCTGTATATGCCTTATTCACCAGTTCTTTATCTTCCGGATGAATGGCATTTAAGAATGCTTCATAACTGGGTTCGAAAGTCCTGACATCTAATCCAAATATGCTATAAATCTCATCTGACCAGCTAAGCTTATTCTCCACCAGATCCAGTTCCCAGCTTCCAATTTTGGCCAGGTGCTGGGCTTCCTTTAATCTAAGGAAAGTTTCATTTAATGCTTTTTCGGTTCTTTTGCGCTCTGTGATGTCTACACTATTTTCGACAATTTGCTTTAATTCTCCATCATCTGAAAAAAGGGGATACGCGTGAATTTCGATTTTTCTCTCCCTACCTGACTTATCATAATGTGTATGGGTAACCGTAATAGGCTTTTTTTCTTCTCTGAGCCTGACAAGAGGACAGGGATCATCCGGCCCTGAACAGGGATGATTTAGATGATGAGAAACTTTATAACATTTTTCTCCGACAACACCATCCCCTCCATAAGCTATATTAGCTTTTATAATAGAAAAGTTCTCAGCATTGATAATTGCAAAGGGTTGGTCTAATACTGTAATAGAAGCGGAGAGTAAATCTTCACTTTCTTTAAGTTGTTGAATCGAATTTAAACGCTCTAATGTATTTCCAATACTATTCGTGATAATTTCAAGCATGGAGAGGATTTCAGATGACCAATCATAGGACTTCTTTGAAGTTTCAAAACCCAAAAAGCCGCTTAACTTTTTATTCACGCCTATTGTGGGTAATAATACGAGAGAGTTGATGTTGTGCTGTATTAATTTCTCTTTTTCGAAGACAGCTTCTTTGGGAAGTTTGGATACATCATTAATGATAACCATTTTTTTCTTCAGGATTGTTTTTTTAAACCAGGGCATTTTACTTAATTCTAAATCTTGAAGCTTTTCTTTAATTGATATGGCTTGAGGAGCACACCATTCATGGGTATTGCTAAAACTATCCAAATTTTCGGAGAATTGAAAAAAGTAACTACGATTCGCACTCAAAATATTACCTAATTTATTCAGGATAGAATCTATAGTAATATCAAATTCCTTTGTATTATTTACAGCGGCCAGTTCGGAAGAAGCCCCGGCTATGTGCTTTTGAAGAGTCAGTTGAAATAGTAATTTCTCTTCTACGATTTTTCTTTCAGTAATATCGATAAGAAGGGTGGTACAGTATCCTTTTTCATTAGAATAGAGCTGAACTTCCAACCATTTATCCAGCCCGGGTATATACTGCTCTATAGTTTCTACACCACCCTGTAAGGCTACTTTTGCCAGGATGCCAATCCAATTCTTTAATTCTTCCTGATAAGGAGGAAAAAGGGAACTGGCTGTTTTACCGAGTATAAGACTGAGTTTTAAACCGCTTAACTTCTCGAAATAAAGATTTGCATCTAAAAATCTAAAATCTACCGGTTTTCCCGTTGTATCTGTTAGGATTTCGTGGTAAGCAAAGCCTATAGTTGAAGTTTTCAAAAACTTATCAGAGTTCACATTATTCATCTCAGAACTGCATTCTATCAAACTTAAGGATTACGCTCTGGATAAAAATTGTCAAGTTTAATAAAAAGCCCGCCTACTGCGAAAACGCATAAAGCTTCACCTTCCTTGTGTTTTCGCTAAAAAATCCGAAAGTTTTTTTTAGGTCTACTTTCGAATATATTGAATAATCAAAGAACGGTTCTTAAATTCCTGTATTTCTCCTAACTCTACAAAATAGGGTTTCTCTTTGTCCTGAGGCTTATAATAAAGCTTAACCGGAATCTCTTTTCCTTTTTCGGGATCTTCCACCTGTAAGGTTTTATCTTTGAATGAATACAGGGGGATGAAGAGTTTAAACGTATATAAATAAAGTCTTACCTTTCCCTTTCTTACATACAGGATCCCTTTTTTTAAAAGGTCTTTTTCGCTTATCTTTGTGTAGGCTACGGGATATGCCTCTTCCCAGGCTTTTTTTAGTTCCGGTTCTATATCCCTATAAGAGAGTAGGGGTGTAGCACTAAGTTCAAAAAAAGAA
Source organism: Leptospiraceae bacterium (assembly GCA_024233835.1). Taxonomy (NCBI): domain Bacteria; kingdom Pseudomonadati; phylum Spirochaetota; class Leptospiria; order Leptospirales; family Leptospiraceae; species Leptospiraceae bacterium. The sequence goes on along the minus strand of JACKPC010000006.1, from coordinate 215,269 downwards.
AAGATAATTAGGATGAATAAATATTTCATAATTCTAATTTAGAAAAAGGAAGTTTTCCAACATTTTCATTCCGCCCTCGGTAGCAAAAGACTCCGGATGAAACTGTATACCCTCAATCGGATATTCTTTGTGTCTCACTCCCATAATCTCCGGTGTTTCTTTACCCGTCACCTTTGCTGTAACGACGAGGCAGGAAGGAATGCTGGAAACTTCAGCAATGAGAGAATGGTAGCGCATAATTTCCAGGCCCTGGGGTAGTTCAGTAAAAACGCCGGAAGAATCGTGTTCTATGATACTTGTTTTCCCGTGTCTCGGAAGTTCAGCACGAACAATTCGTCCACCGAAATAATGCACAATTCCCTGCATTCCGAGACAAACCCCCAGAACCGGAACCGTTTTACCCAATTCTAAAATTACCTCGGAACAAACTCCGAAGTAAGCTTTGTCGGAAGGGTCACCCGGGCCGGGGGATATAATAATTCGTTCATATTTTCTTTCTTTAATTTCTGCAAGACTTATCTCATCATTACGTTTTACATCTAAAATGAAACTTTCGGTATGATTCTCTAAAAGTTCACCTATATACTGATATAAATTATAGGTAAAAGAATCGTAGTTATCAATAATTAAGACTTTCATTATATACCTTCTTTTTGCAGGCTTTGCAGGACATTTTTTACAGCAGCCGATTTTCGCATCACTTCGTCGTATTCATTTTCCGGCTTTGAATCATAAACAATTCCTCCGGAGGCCTGGGTATAGCCATATTCTCCTTTAACAAAAAAGGTGCGAATCGGAATGGCAAAGGTACAATTTCCATTGAAACCAAAATGACCGATAGCTCCCCCGTAGGGCCCTCTTGGATTCTTTTCAATGCGGTGTATGATTTTCATAGACTCAATTTTGGGAGCACCGGATAGAGTTCCGGCAGGGAAATTATAGGCAAGACTTGTAAACATATCTTCTCCCTTTTTTATGAGACCGATGACTTCACTGGAAATGTGTTGGATATGGCTGAATTTCTTAATATCCATGAGCCTTCTTACCTTGACACTACCAAAGCGGGCGACTCTACCTATATCATTTCTGTGCAGGTCTACCAGCATATTATGTTCTGCGATTTCTTTCGGGTCGTTGAGTAGGGTTTTGGCCAATTGTAAGTCTTCTTCTTTCGTTTTACCCCGTCGAATAGAGCCTGCTAAAGGATAGGTTTCCATCTCTCCATTGTGCAGTCGGAAGAGAAGCTCAGGACTGGCTCCTACAATACCGGTATCTTGAAACTTAAAACAGAACATATGCGGAGAAGGGTTTACTTCTCTCAGTTTATTATAAACCGAGAAGAGAGAACCACTGTAAGAATACTCCGTTTTAAAACCTATCTGGCACTGAAAAGTATTTCCGGACTTGATTTCTTCAATGGTTTCCATAACCGATTCTCTATGTTTTTCTTCCGTCATGGTATAGCCTTTCAACTCGATTTCTAAGGTTTTATTTTCTTGAAGCTTTTCTTCCTGTAAGGCAAGAAGAATGTCTGAGCGATCATGGCCGTAATGAAAATAAAAGTTGTCTCCTGTCATTTTATCATAGATAAGCCCGTCCAGATAAAGACCGAAAACAAAGTCATCAAATAGTGCGTGAGAAGGTAGCTTCAGGGAAGGTTCAAAATAGTTCATTGCCTCATACGATAGATAACCCACAAGCCCGCCTGCATAATTCCGGGAAAGGATATTGGAAGGAATAATGTCTCTCAGTGTAAAGTAAGGGTTTTCACAGTTATGAGCTTCGTCGTTGATGTAAAGCGTATTTGCCCTGGCACGGAAAATTTTATCGGGAGAAAAACCTAATATAGAATAGCGAGAATTATAACTCTCTTCTCCTAAGGATTCAAAAATGAAACAGTTATCGTATTTCTGCTCTAGCTTTCGGAAGAGGGAACAGAACTCTTCAGATATAGGAATTTTCTTATATACGGGTTTCCTGGGTAGTTGTATCTTTTCTATCACCTTATCTCCTTATTGACCGTTTAATCTACAACGCGCACAACTTGTTTTATAAGAGCCGTATTCTTTTGTTTCTTCCGTATTCTCTTTTTTCTTTAGTTTGAAAAACAGATATTTTCCTACCGGGTAAAAGAGCTTTATAGTAGTTAAAGAAACAATCGTATAAACCAGGTAATGCTGTAAACTTTCACTCATTTTTCTTTCCTTTAAATGTATTATAAAATGGAATACTTAAAATAACAATTCCTATTTCCATAGAACCAATCAATAGAGATAAGAGAGAAAAGCCATTGCTTTTTCCGAATCTTTCTATAAAGCCCGGTTCTATAAGTCCGGCTACAATCGGCCCTAACATAAAACCAATAGAACCAAAACCCGTAAACCCTGCCATTACACTGGCATTATAACCCTCAGGTGCTATAGAGGAACAAAAGATCATGGAAGGCACAAACATAACCCCGGCACCCAGACCTGCGAGCAAAAGCCAGAACCAGAGCCATATTTTTTCTTCTGCAAAGCCTGCAAAGCCAATGCAGAGTCCGTAGAGAACGGAACCCAGCATCATTAAGGGTAGGGTTCCTGTTTTTTTGGAAACAAGGGCAAAAGGATAAGAAAGTAGGCTCATCGGGATTAAAACTAAAGACAGAGAAAGACCCACTTCACCGGGCTTTAAGTGAAGATCTTCTCTTAGATGCAGATTGAATGTAGTGACAAGAAAACCGACCGAGAACCTGTCTATAAAAGTATAGGCATAGGGTAAAAGTATAAACACATTTTTCTTAAAAGCCCTGTACCAGTTCCTAAGAGTAACCGGGGCCTGAAAGTGAAAAGGATGGTCTTTCAAGAAAAAGATAGATAGAAAGCCAATCAGCAGCATCAAAGTGCCTGCTATATAAAAGGGAAGAAGGGGGTCTTTTCTTCCGAAGACTCCGAGTGGTGAACCTATGCCCACACCGAGGCTGAGAAGACTTCCCGAAACTCCAAGGAGAAGACCTTTTTTAAAAAAGCGTTTGCTGGAGGGATCATTTTCTCTGTCGGAAATAAGGGAGAGTAAAAGGCCGATAACAAAAACGTGGCATACTCCCTCTATAAAACGAACCCCCTGTAAGAGATTTAGAGAAGAAATTCGGCTCAGTAAAAAAAAGCAAAGTCCATCGAGGATGGCAAAGATAGAGATAAAGGTCTTTCGGTTCCGAAATTTATCAGAAAGAAAACCGGCTACCGGGGAAAAGAGAAAGGAACCGAGCATGGCAGAACTCATAAAAAAAGAAACCATCAGGTTATCTCCACCGAGCCTGTCCTTAATCAGGTCTTTGAAAACCGGCACGATCATAGTGACAGGAAGCATGGTAAAAAAAATCAAGATCAGGGTAAAAACCGGGTATTTTTCCTGCGGCTGCCTTATTTCTTCCATCCTGATTCCAGAAAACCTGAGCCGAATGGGAAGTCAATTTGTATTAGACACAGGTTCAGGGGAAAAAATATACTGAAGGAAACATGTATACGGGAAGAATAGAAGTCTCGGAATCGGCTCTTTCGCATAACCTCAGGCTTTTCCGCTCCATCATTGGTCCGGAGATAATGCTCTGTGCGGTGGTAAAATCCAATGCTTACGGGCACGGAATGAAGCTTGTCGCCGGTCTTGCCCTGAAACAGGGTGCTGATTTACTGGCAGTAAACTGTCTCGACGAGGCTATGGAACTTAAGGAAGCCTTTCCTTCGGCCAATATACTGATAATGGGGCAGATCGAGGATATCAAGAAATACAGAGCTGAGCTTTCCTATGAAAAGTTCTGGATAGTTGTATCCCGATCGGAAGATGTAGCTACACTCTCTTCTTTTAGTCCCATGCCCCGGATTCACCTGAAAACGGACACGGGAATGGGCCGGCTCGGCTTCTCCGGGAAGAAAGGCTATGAGGTAATTGACGAGATTCGCTCAAAAAAACTACCCTTGCACGGCCTTCTCAGCCACTTTGCCTCAGCGGAAGATTTTACCGAGCATTCATATTCAAGGTTACAGCTTTCCCGTTTTATGGAGTATAAAGAATACACAAAAAAAGTCGGCTACGAAAACCTTATCTATCACACGGCTTCCTCGGCCTCTACTTTACTTTTCCCTCAGGCCAGACAGGACATGGTACGTATTGGAATTTCTATGTACGGACTCTGGCCGAGTGATACTACCCGCTATTCCATGGCCCTTTTAGGCCATCCGGAACCGGAACTGAAACCGGTTCTGAGCTGGAAGACAGGCATTGCACATGTGCAGGAAGTAAGCCCCGGTTCTTATATCGGATACGGCTCTACCTACCGTATGAACTATGCAGCAAAAATCGCTGTCTTACCGGTAGGTTATTATGAGGGCTATAACCGAAGGCTTTCCAATCAATCCTATGTCCTGATTCGAAACCAGAGAGCTTATATTATCGGACGAGTCTGCATGAATATGTGTATGGCGGATGTAAGCCATATACCGGGAGTTTCACCCGGTGATGATGTAGTTTTAATCGGAAGGGCAGGGGAAGAAGAAGTCAGTGCTGATTTGCTTGCAGGTCTATCGGGAAGCATTAACTATGATATTGTAACCGGAATCAATGCAAAGATTCCGAGATACATAATTTGACTCATGGCCTTTAAGGATATACTCAGAAGGTTCGGGATGCTTACTCTGCATTTTTCCAATAATTTGATTGACATTCTGATAAATTATCTTAAACTTATATAGCAGGGTATTCAAATGAGTATTTACACCATCACTGTAGCAACTATTACTGTCTTATTCTCCCTTTACGGAATATTTTCCATACTAAGAAGAAGCCTCCAAAAAGAAATAGAGCAAAGGTTTGAACTTTTAAAGAAGGAATATATAAATAAAGGACAAACTTCTTCTGGTTCATGAGTCTTATTGATAAAATTCTTATATTATTGTTTGCTACCTTTATTGGCCTTGTATTTGTCCTATTACAAACATATGATTTTGCAAAACCCTTCATTGATATAGTATTAACTGTTACAGCCATCATAAGTTTTCTTCTTTCGGTAATTGAATTTTTTCGGAAGCATTAACTATGATATTGTAACCGGAATCCAGGCAAAGATTCCGAGATACATAATTTGACTTATTTCCTGTAGGTAAAAGAATTGTTCTGGATTTATATAATCAGATAATAAAAATATCAGCTTACGAGGATAAACATGATAAAAAAAATTTTTAATTTTATTGTAGTTCTTATGATTTTCACTATTTCACTGAATGCGGAGGAATATGTGCATTCCACAGGGAAATTTGTAAATAAAGGAAATCATCAATGGGTGGAACTGGATAAATCGGGAAAGTTATTTGCTACTTTTAAGGAAAAGAATCGTCAGTCCGGACATATATACCTCATGGATACAAGCAGGAACATGTATGTTCTTTTACCCCTGAAAGGTGGAACGGCTTATTGGGGATATATTAATGGTTTCAAAACCTGGTATAAAATGTATCAGGTTACAAAAGTTACGGGGAATGTTCCGGATGTGAATGATGAAGGTACCGGTGGAAAAGAAGCGAAGAAAGAAGAAGATAATACGTCGGAGATGTCTTCCGGTATGGTAGCCATCCACAATCAATACCGTGCAACGGTAGGTTCCCCGGCTGTGAGTTGGGATGCAGGAATCGCAGGGTATGCACAGGAATGGGCAAACTATCTTAAATCCAAAAATTGTTCTATGGAACATAGACCGAGAAGTGGCACCTATAAGCAAAAATATGGTGAAAATCTTGCCTGGGCATCCGGGATGAACTTAAGCCCCAATTCGGTTGTTAAAATGTGGTATGATGAAGTTAAGGACTATCAATACAGCACGAATTCCTGTAAACCGGGAAAGGTATGCGGTCATTATACGCAAGTTGTCTGGAAAAATTCTCAACGTATCGGCTGTGCTATGGCAAAATGTGGTCAAGCACAAATTTGGGTATGTAATTATGATCCTCCGGGAAACTGGGTAGGTCAAAAACCGTACTAGCGAGTTTTTTATAATCGAAAGCGAACCAGCAATGGTTCGCTGAAATTTTCTGAAAAAAATGAGAGTTTGCATTTGTTTTATTTTCTATACGCGTAGATAAAAGTCTTAACCTTTTCATCAGGATAATCAGGTAGATTTACTCTGCATTTTCCTTCTTCAAAACGGCATTCCTGAAAGTAAATTTCATTCTTATCTTCAAAAAAGGCAAAGGCCAGTACCTGTATATTCTCAAATTGGCAATTGGAGGTATTCCAGATAAAATGAAAGCGACGATTTGTTCTTCGAATCCTGAGTCCTTTGATTACAGAGATCTGCTTGTCGGAAAAAATAAGTTCTTCTAATTTAAGTTCCCTTCCGGGTTCTAAGATGTCATTATTTAACCTGGAAAACCGGGAACAGCGATTTTGACCGAAACTAAAAGCGGAAAAGCGAAAGACCGGAGATAGGATAGAGGCAAGCTTACTTATGTAACTAAATTTCCTTCGAACCTGCAACTGTTTTTCACTGGGTTTCTTCTTGATTTCAGCTGTACCCCTTGCCACCAGATCCCCATTCAGTTGATAGTAAACATAAGAACCTATCTTTCCATGAGGTTGGAAAAAATTATTATTTTTAAATTTCGCCATTTTTAAAATCCTTTTTTAAATTCGAAATAGAAGGGCGATGGTGAATCGCCCTAATCCAATTTAGCTGAATTTTTCTACTCCCAAAAAGTAGTTTTTCGATTTCTTATTTGTTTTTGCGTTTAAACAGAAGTAATAAAAGTAAATGTCGTCGCCAAACCATTGTTCGGGTATATCCATACTTATTTTCTCTGTGCCTCGATTGGACTTTGCAATTAGCGTATTTTCCTCTAGCTGATTCAGTGCTATAAGAAAAACTTCGTCTTCCCGCTTCCCGTAGTTATTATAGACCCAGGTATAGTTTATGCTGTTTGTGAGTATTTCTTTACTCAGGGCGGGTAAATTGGGAAGAGAACCCTTACTCAAAACCAGCTTACTCAAGTCAAGGCTCACATTATCCGGTTCTTCTATCAAAAAATTATAGTTTTCCTGTACGAAGAATGATTGGGGAGAGCGGTGTGTATTCTTATCGTATCCTATGCGGGTTACATCTGAGAGGATTCCTCCCATTCGGGCGAGTACTGTAAACTTATTCCTTACTACCTTCTGTGAATCGGAAGGTTCTGCGGTCATTTCTTCTACCCTGGATCTGAAAGTTGTTTTACCTTTTCCGTATGCAAACACAATGTTGCCTGCTTTTCCTGAATATTCTCCGAGGAGATTCCTTTTTACTTTTGCCATATTGCATGCTCCTTTCGTATTATTAGATTTTTCTAATTAATTATTTGCACAGGTAGAACCTGCACAGTATTCTTTTCTGCTTTTTATATCTGCCAATCAAGCAAAAAAAGAGAAATCAAACTTTCGAATATTCGTTTTTTTTAAATAATTAGGGAAAAAGTCCACTTTTCCCTTCGGCTCAGGCTAAGGCCTTCGCTCACAGACTGTGTGAAAAGTGAGCAAAAAAAAACCTGTAGATATTGACGAACTCGGTTCTTACTAAAAAAACTAAAAACCAATCATTCCAAATTGGTTTTTAGTAAATAAATTTACTATAAGTCATAAAAGAGAGAAAATTCATTGCTATCCATCAAATAAAAATCTATTATTCCTACTATTTTGCATTTACAGCATCTATAAAAGCCCTTATTCCCAGAATATTTATGACTCTTTTAAAATTATAAGCAAAACATATGAAACTAAATTCGGCCTGAACGCTTCTAATTCCTTTTTGTATAAAGTAAGTGAACCCCAAATTTCTCTTTATAGTGCCAAATGGGTGTTCCACAATCTCCTTACGTTTACGAATTAGCTTTTTATTTTCCTCGTTCCCCATCTCTTTTTTAAAATCATCCATTGTCTCTCGGTTTATCGAGACCCGAATAGTTCGTCCAGTTTTACTATTGGTACATTTTGCTCTATGAAAACAATCTTTACATTCCTTACATTTATACTCATTTACATAAATCCCGTATGACGTCTGTCTTGGATTTTCATTTTGTCTATTTAATTCTTTTCCTGCCGGACATACGTATATATCCCGCTCTTTATCATAAACAAAATCCTGGATTTCATATCCTTTTGCAGGAAGTTTATCAGGATTACTTTTACATTCACGCTTATTATTACTATCCAGTGCAGATTTGGTATCTGGTACTATAATATTTATCCCCGATTTATCTTTATTATTCATTATTTCTTTTTCACTAAAATATCCGGAATCCATTACTGCATTTGTCTCATTTTCTATTTTAAGTTCTTCTTTTATCGACTGGACTTTTTCAATCATAGGAGTCATTTGTTCCAGGTCATTTGACTTTTGCGATACATCATTTGCAATAATCAACTTATTTGTATTATCCACTGCAGTTTGGGCATTATATCCAGGACGAATTTTTCCTTTGTCACTTTGAAATCTTGAATCTGTGTCGTTAGCAAAATAGACCTGTAGTTCCGGGTCGTTTTCAAATAATTCCCGAATCCCTTTCACTTTATCATTGTATTTCGTTAGTCTTTTTAGTTTATTTAATACATCCCTGGCTTCATCTCCATCTTTAAGATTTAGTTCATTTGCTTCGGAAATATCATTCAATTCTAATTCCTCCAAATATTCCTGTATTTTGGATTTTATATTTTGCTCGATATTTTCAATACGCTCTCTTTTAAATACATTATTTTGTCCGTTCTGTGCTCTTAGCTTCGTTCCATCAATTCCAACTATTGAAAGAGTTAGTAGATTCATTTTCTTGCAAAAGAATAAAAACTCTTTGAAGATATTTTTTATTCCATCTTTATTATTTTTTCGAAAATCAGCTATTGTCTTAAAATCCGGGGCGAGATTCTTTGTTAACCACCTAAGTTCCTGGTTTCTATTACATTCCTTCTCTAATTTTCTGCTACTTCGGATTCGTTCTATATATCCGTATAAATATATTTTTAGTAAATCATGTGGATTATATGGTGGTTTACCTGTTTCTAACTTTGGAATTTTAAAACCTAATTTTTTAAGATCGAGATTATCAACATAGGCATCAATAACCCTTACCGGACTATCTTCTTTTATGACGTTATCCAAACATTCACTGTATAATACTATCTGTTCTCGAGAAGTTCCTTGTATATAATTCATAGCTGCACCTATAACTCTTTATCGTTATAAGGAAATTTTCTATATACATTACATTCCTGACAAACAAAAAATATTCAATAACGAGACTTTTCACACAGTCTGTGAGCGTGCTTCGATGTACTTCGTTTACTCACAGACTGTGTGGAAAGTAATTTAAGCAATAAATTCTATTTAATATAATGCAGTTATAGACCAAATGAAATAAATTGATAAGTGAAAAAAGCCCTTTTCACACAGCCTGTCAGGGAACAGGAATCCGGATTTTGTTTGGTAATAGGGAGCTTTCTTCCAGAGCGCTATCATTCTTTTCCAAGTCAGCTATCACCTTTGGATCGACGTTTGGAATCACCTTTGCATTCACCTCTTCATTCACCTTTGCTTCACCTTTTCTGAAAGAAGAGGTCGTAGAAACCTATGTTCCATACCCTGTTCTAAACGTGATAGGAAAATGATAGAAGAATAGGTGGAGATTGGGAGAAGACTACTCCGGATGCTTAAGTCCATATCCGGCTAGTCGAAGTATGCTAAACACAAGTGCTGAGTGATCTCCTTAACCCACAACTTAAGTTATGGGTTAAGGAAAGGAGGATTCCCTTTTTCTTGGACAAAAAAGAACTTTTCTTGTCATAATTTCAGTTAAGGTTAAAGATGTTCTTTTAATTGGGAGATTTTTTGAATCGGAGGCGAGGAGCCGGTGGGTTCACCTGGGATGAGGGAAAACTCTCGGTTTTTAATGAGGAAGCTATACTATGAATCATTTACTGATAAAAACAATTGAAGAACTGGGATTTTCCGATATAGAATCTTTTGCGAAACATCATGTAATTGAGATTTTAAAACACCAGTTCTCAAATTATACAGAAGAGGACTTGAAATACCAAAAAAAATATAATTGTACATTTCAAGAATTGAAACCCGAGGAATATAAATCTTATCCCTATGATTTATTTGAAATGGAAGATGATTATATGGAATGGGAAAGAGTGAACCATAGTAAGAATTATATAGAAAGTAGAATTGTAGCTTTAAAAGAAAATCGAAATGATGCAGAAATGCCTATAACCGACTACCAAACTCGAATCAAGGAATATTTTGCAGGACTTAGAGCGAGTTGAAGAAAACTTTAAAAGGATCCGGTAAGGAAAAGAGATGAATCAATTAAGATTTTCGGGAATCCGAGACAATAAAAAGCGGGGTAGTGTTTCTGATTTTTTAAAAGAGTTTATTCAACCGAAGTCTAAGCTTTCTTTCGTATCTGCCTTTTTTACTATCTATGCCTATCATAAGATGAAAGAAAATCTGGATGAGATTGATGAATTGCGTTTTCTCTTCGGTGAACCCCGGTTTATTCGTTCTTTAGACCCGGAAAAGACAGATAAAAAGGCTTTTAATATAGAAGATAATGTTCTATCCTTAAGCAATCGCTTAGAACAGTCCCGTATTGCCAGAGAATGTGAAAGCTGGATTAGAGAAAAAGTGCAAATTCGTTCCATTCGTAAACCTAATTTTTTACACGGGAAAATGTATCATATTCGGGAAAGAGGAGGACTCACTCATTGTATTACAGGTAGTTCTAACTTTACAGTCAACGGTCTGGGATTAAATGAGATTCCTAATATAGAGCTGAATTTAATTACAAATGACAATAGGGATATTCAGGATCTATTAAATTGGTTTAATGAAATCTGGGAGAGCGAGCATGTAGAGGATGTAAAAGGAGAGGTTATTGAATACCTAAAACAACTTTATCTTGACTATAGTCCTGAGTTTATATATTATAAAACCTTATATCATATTTTTCAGAAATATCTTCAGGATAAAGCGAATCTTGATTTACTCGAAAACAAAACTCATTTTTTTGATACTCTCATCTGGAATAAACTTTTTGAGTTTCAAAAAGATGGTGTCAAATCGGCAATCAATAAGATAGAAGAATACAACGGTTGTATTATTGCTGATAGCGTGGGTCTTGGAAAGACATTTGAAGCTCTTGCAGTGATTAAGTATTTTGAACTTAGAAATGATAGAGTTCTTGTTCTTTGCCCTAAGAAATTGAGAAATAACTGGACTGTTTATCAGGCAACAAACCAGACAAGCCTCAATCCTTTTATTGATGATAAATTTGGCTATATGGTTTTAAACCACACAGATCTTCGTGATGAAGGCAGGCAGGGAGATGTTGATTTATCCAGTGTATTGTGGGGTAATTTTGATTTAGTTGTAATTGATGAATCTCATAATTTTAGAAATAATACGAAAGGAAAAAGAGATGAGGAAGGGAATACTATACGAAAAAGTCGTTATGAAAAGCTCATGCAGGATATTATTCAAAGTGGTAAGAACACAAAAGTTTTACTTCTTACAGCGACTCCGGTTAACGTAAATCTTGGAGATTTAAAAAACCAACTATATTTTTTAAGTGCGGGAGATGATTATAAATATTCTGAATCTATAGGAATTGATAGTATTCATAGAACTCTGACAAATTCCCAAAAAATCTTTACATTATGGGCGGATCCTAAGAATACAAACCGTAAAACGGAAGACTTAATTGAGAAACTTCCACCCGGTTTTTTTAAATTATTAGATGAACTTACGATAGCTCGTTCCAGGAAACATATAATTAAATACTATAAAGCTAATTTAGAAAAAATTGGTAGTTTTCCGAAAAGAAAGAAACCTATCTCTATTAATACAAAAATAGACTTGAATGATAGATTCATGTCCTATGATAAAATTTATAAGGAAATTTCCGAATATCGATTATCTTTATTTACTCCTTTTACTTTTCTAAAAACAGAAATGATTCCTGAATACGAAAAAAAAGTAAGTCCTCGAATGGTGAAAAATTTTACCCAGGAGAAAAGGGAATACTTTCTTGCCGGCATGATGAAAGTGAATTTCATGAAACGTCTGGAGAGTTCCATACACTCCTTTCGAATTACTATCGATAGAACCATTCGAAAAATTGATAAATTAATACAGGATTTGGAAGATTATCTTATCAATGCTAAAAACAGAGATTATGAAATAGAAAATGCTACTCAGGAAGAAGAATCGGGCGAGGAAGAAAATGATGCCTTTCAAGTCGGAGAAAAACTTGTCTATAAATTTGATGATATAAATGTAGAAGATTGGTTGCAAAGCCTTAAAGAAGATAAAGATCAGTTGATTACTCTGTATAATAGCTCTGAATCTATTTCAGCAGAAAGAGATGCCAAGCTTGCAAAACTAAAAGAACTTATTATAAATAAGATTCAAAACCCAAGCGTAACCAAAGAGGGTAGGGTGAATAAAAAAGTTCTTATCTTTACTGCCTTTTCGGATACAGCTACATATCTTTATAAAAATCTCTATAAAACAATAAAGGATGAGTATAATGCCAATATTGCTCTTGTTATTGGTTCGGGTAGTAACCATACAACTCTCGGTAAAAGTAAGTATGATGATATTTTAATTAACTTTTCCCCTATCTCTAAAAATAGGGATAAAATGAAAGGTATGCCGGAAGAAGAAATTGATATTTTAATTGCTACCGATTGTATTTCCGAAGGGCAGAACCTTCAGGACTGTGATACTCTTATTAATTATGACATTCACTGGAACCCGGTCAGGGTAATTCAAAGGTTCGGACGTATTGATAGGATTGGCAGTAAAAATAAGGCTGTTCATCTTATCAATTTCTGGCCTACAAAAGAATTGGATAATTATATCAAATTAAAACATAGGGTTGAAGCAAGAATGGCCCTGGTTGATATTTCTGCAACCAATGAAGATAATATTTTAAATATAGAAGAAATTGAAGACATGGTTACGGAGGATCTGAGTTATAGAGATGAGCAGTTAAGACGAATGCAAAAAGAAATTTTAGATTTTGATGATTTGCAGGATAATATTTCTTTTAGTGACTTTACCCTGGATGATTTTCGTATCGACCTTTTAAATTTTCTACAGGAAAATGAAAAAAAATTGAGAGACACTCCTATGGGACTCTATTCCCTCGTGCCGGGAGAAGTCCAACTAAAAGATAGTGGTTCTATTCAAACTCTTCCTCCCGGTGTTATTTTTTGTTTACGACAAACAAACTCTACAGACAAACAGGATTCAGTAAATCCCCTACAGCCCTATTACCTGGCCTATGTGATGGATACCGGTGATGTCAGATATAAATTTGTTCATGCAAAGCAAATATTAGATATTTATCGTGCGCTCTGTGCCGGAAGAACGGAACCTATAGAGTCTTTATGCAGGGAGTTTAATCAAGAAACAAATAATGGAAAAAACATGGAGTTTTATAGTAAATTATTAAACAAGGTTATAGAAGAAACAAGCGGGATATATAAGAAAAAGTCTCTTAGTTCTCTTACGATAAATAAGAAGCATAAAATGGATGATACGAAACATAGTATCAAAAATGAGAATAATTTTGAATTAATCACCTGGTTGAGGATTAAGGATAAAAAATAATATGCGACAAAGAAAATCGCCAAGGTTAAAAGATTATAATTATTCTACACCCGGTTATTACTTTATAACGATTAATACAAAAAATAGAATTCCATATTTTGGGAAATTGCTAAACGGTAATGTGATCCTATCGGATACTGGAAAAATCATAAAAGAACAATGGTTTCATTCCTTAAAAATACGACCAAATTTACATTTAGATGAATTCATTATTATGCCCGACCATATACATGGCATTATTCAAATATTAAAACCAAAATCAATTTCCCGTAGGGACGCAATTTCCCGTAGGGACGCAATTTCCCGTAGGGACGCATTGCAATGCGTCCCTACGGAATGCACGGAATGCGTCCCCACGGGATTGGAAAACACCGTAAATATGGATACAATTATCCATTTTACAGGAAATTATATACAAAATTTAACCAATATCATTCGCGGGTTTAAATCATCCTGTACGAAAAAAATTCATTTGAATGGTTGTTTAGATTTTGAATGGCAGTCCAGATATTATGATAGAATTATTCGCAATGAGCAAGAATTATTTAGAATACGTCGATACATACAAAACAACCCTCTAAAACACAAATATAACAGGTAATAGTAATATGAATTCATTAAAGGAAAGTATTCAACAGAAATTAATCAATTTCTCTTCCGGAAAATTACTGGATGGCTCTCTACAATTATTAAAAACTCTGGGCTATGAAAGTGAGAAAAGGGATGATTATAGCAAAGAAGATTTTGAAGAATTATTTCGTGAAAAATACCCGGAAAATGCGTCCGGGATTTTAAAGAAAATATTACTCTCCAATTGGCAGGAAGTATGTTTTCTTTTCCAATACACAGCCGATGAAGTCCTTCGTCAAAGTTCCCTTTTTCAAAGAAAATTTAAACCGGATGAATATGAATCTTATCTTTTTATAAGTATCAGTCTTTCAAAAATGGAGTATTCACGAACAAAGCTTTCGACAATTACCCGTGAAATCAATAAACTTTTCACTATGCCGGTGATGATCCTTTTCAGTTATGGAGAAAAGCTTTCCCTTGCTATTATAAATAGAAGACCCAATAAAATAGATTCCTCCAAATCTGTTTTTGAAAAGGTGACCTTTATAAAGGACATCAATATAAAAAGTCCCCACCGTGCCCATATTGAAATTCTGTTTGAACTTAGTTTTTCAGAAGTCCAGCGTAAATTTGAACCTAAAAACTTTATAGCTTTCCATGAAGGCTGGCAATCTGTTTTAAGTATTAAAGAGCTCAACAAACGGTTTTACCGTGAACTTTCTGACTGGTATTTCTGGGCGATGCGGGAAGTTTTTTTCCCGGAAGCTCCCTTGGAAGCAGAGTTTGGTAAAGATGCCATTGATAATCCGGTTGTTAGAGAACATAACGCTAAAAATTTGATTCGCCTGCTAACAAGAATTCTTTTTGTTTGGTTTGTCAAAGAGAAGGGTTTGATTCCTGAAGAGTTATTTGATAAAGACTTTGTGCAAGAAAACCTTATCAAAGAATTTCTTCCAAAAAAGTTTAATCAAAAAACCCAGAGTAGTTCTTATTATCGTGCTATCTTACAAAATCTCTTCTTTGCTACTCTCAATCAGGATAAGAAGCGTGAGTTCCGCAATCCCAAGCCGGGACAACACATGAATGTCACCAATCTCATGCGTTATGAGTCTTATTTTAAAGATCCGCAAAAGTTTATTGAATTGGTAGATAAAACAGTTCCTTTTATGAATGGTGGACTTTTTGAATGTTTGGATAAGCCTCATGATAGTTTAAAAGGTATAAAAGGTGGAGATAAGATCGTCTATATCGATGGATTTTCCGATAGACCGGATAATCGTTTGATGGTTCCCGACCATATCTTTTTTGGAAAGCAGGATCATGTAGATTTAAGTGAGGATTACGGACAGGAAAAAGGTAAAAATAAAAATGTTACTGTTAGAGGTCTCATTGATATATTACATTCTTATAAATTTACCATTGCAGAAAATACACCGATTGATGAGGACATCGCTCTTGACCCGGAACTATTAGGTCAGGTGTTTGAAAACTTACTGGCGAGTTATAACCCAGAGACAAAGACAACAGCGAGAAAACAAACAGGCTCTTTCTATACACCCCGTGAAATTGTAGATTACATGGTAGATGAAAGTCTCATTGCTCATTTAAAAAATAGTCTATCTTCTATAATATCTGTTGAGAAAGAATTAGATGAAAAATTACATCTCCTTCTTTCCTATCTGGATGAACAACCCTTTCAGACTGATAAAGAAAAAGATACAATTATAAAATCTTTAGATGATTGTAAAATTCTCGACCCGGCCTGTGGTTCCGGGGCTTTTCCTATGGGTGTATTGCATAAGATGGTGCATATTCTGCATAAGGTGGACCCGAAAAATGAGAAATGGAAGAATAGACAATTAGAAAAGGTAGAGGCGATAGATGACGATTCTATTCGAGAGAATGCAATTGAGGATATCGAGGAAGCTTTTGAAAACAATGATTTGGACTATGGTCGTAAACTGTATTTAATCGAAAACTGCATTTATGGTGTTGATATTCAGCCTATTGCTGTGCAAATTAGTAAATTACGATTTTTTATATCGCTCATAGTTGACCAGCATGTAAATAAAAAGAAGAAAAACTTCGGAGTTCGCCCGCTACCAAACCTTGAAACCAAATTTGTCGCTGCTAATACTTTGATTGGGATTAAAAAGCCGGAAGAACAAGGTCATCTTTTTGAAGATAAAATTATTAAAGATTTAGAAAAAAAGTTGAAAGATGTTAGACATCGATTGTTTTCAGCGAAAACCCAGAAAACAAAGAAAAAACTTCGAGATGAAGATAAAGATTTACGAGAAACAATAGGAGAAAGGTTAATTAAAAACGGCTGGGGAAATGATACAGCGAAACAACTGGCCAGTTGGGATCCTTATAATCAGAACTCAATCTCACCCTTCTTTGATTCCGAATGGATGTTTGATGTTTCCGAAGGCTTTGATATCGTTATCGGCAATCCACCCTATGTGCAGCTACAAAAAGACGGCGGCAAACTGGCGAAGATGTATGCAAACGAAGGCTACGAAACCTTCGCCCGAACAGGAGATATTTATTCCTTATTTTACGAAATGGGAATCTGGTTATTAACTGAGAAGGGCTATCTTTGTTTTATCACATCTAACAAATGGATGCGTGCCGATTATGGGAAGCATACGCGAAAATATTTTGCGGAAAATACCCATCCTTTATTGTTAATTGATTTCGGTCAACACCAGGTGTTTGAAAATGCAACGGTGGATACGAATATATTATTATTGACCCCCGTAGGGACGGATTGCAATCCGTCCCTACGGGCAACGCGTATTGAATCCGATTTCAAAATAGGCATGAATATTCATGAATACCTGAAAAAGAATTCGGTTCCTCTCGCAAATCTTTCCGGGGAAGCCTGGGTTATCGGTAATCCCATACAAATGAAAATCAAACAGAAGGTAGAAGCACAGGGCATAAAACTCAAAGACTGGGACATTCAAATATATCGTGGAATCTTAACAGGGTATAACGAAGCTTTTATCATCGATGGTAAGACCAAAGACGAACTGATTAAGAAAGATAAGAAAAATGCAGAGATACTCAAACCCCTCCTGCGCGGTCGTGACATCAAACGCTGGACTCCGGAGTTCGCCGACCTGTGGTTGATTGCTACATTTCCCAGTTTGAAAATTAAGATAGATGATTATCCTGATATTAAAAAGTATCTTCTCTCATTTGGAAAGAAAAGACTGGAACAATCAGGAGAAACTGGTGCAAGGAAAAAGACAGGTAATAAGTGGTTTGAAACACAAGACCAAATTGGTTACTGGAAAGAATTTGAAAAACCAAAGATTGTGTGGGGAAACTTGAATATCAATGCAACTTTTTCGTATAGTGATAATCATGATTTTACTATAGCTCCCTGTAATTTACTAACATCCAATGAAGGGAAGCTGAAATATCTCTTAGCGCTGCTAAATTCATCCATGACATCCTATTTGATGAGACAAATTGGTTACAGTAGAGAGCAGGGCTATTTAGAATATAAGAAAATTTTTGTGGAACAGCTTCCTATTCCTAAACCCAGTCCACAGCAGGAGGTGGTTTTTGAGACACTGGTAGATTGTATTCTATTTATCTACGAAAATTTTAATAAAGAGGAACATTACAAATATGTTTCAAAATATGAATCTGTAATTGACGCTCTGGTCTTAGATTTATATTTTGCAGAAGAAATTAAAAAAGCAGGTTGTTACATTCTTGATAGGGCTATCGAAAAGATAAAACCATTTCGGGAAGATGATACGGGTGAGTTTAAAAGACAATATATCCAAAAGCTATATGAGTTTTTCATAAAAGATAAAGTTTTTTATCACGGTATAATCTACCGAAGAAATATAGACATAGTCAAAGCAATCTACGGAGAGAACAAAGATGGCGGATGAAAGATTAGAAGACTTAGAAATTAAGCAAGAGATTAAGATTGAAACTATCTCCTTAGTTAACTATCGATTCTTTTGCGGCGATGAAATAAGCGAGAATAATACCCTCTATTGCAATGGAAATAACGTTCTGATATATGGCGAAAATGGAACCGGGAAAAGTTCGGTCTATAAAGCCATAGAATTATTAGTTACTAAGAAATTTTCTTCTTTAGCCAAAGAAGGAAATATTTTTAATCCTGACAATACAGCCACAATAGAGTTTAAGTTTTCGAATGGACACGAATTAATTCTTTCGAGAGACCTGGAAAAAATCCCGGAAGGAATGGAGTATTTAGAAAACCTGTCTATCTTTTCACCCTTACTTCATTATAAAAAACTATTAAGAGTACATTATGCAAGTAATGGAAATGGTAAACCTATCAATCTATTTGCTCTTCTCGTAGACCTTTTTAAAGACTTTCCTTTGGAGAACGGACAAAGATTATCTGATATTACGGATACCGGAAAATATTTCATAGAACTGCAACGAATATTAAACGAAATCGTTCTTGATTATACCAATCAACTTCTAAAAGAATTTGATACAGATATCACCATACAAAAATTCATCTATAGAGGAGAATTAACTGAAGATAAACAACAGACGGTTAACATCATAAATGCTGAAATAGATTTTAAGGAAAGAACCATTGATAGTTTTCATACCTTTTTAAACGAAGGAAGATTATCAAGTCTGGCAATTTCCTTATATTTTGCAGCTATAAAGATTATACATTCAAAATTATCTGTAGCTTCCTTAAAAATATTAGTTTTAGATGATATACTACTGAGTTTTGATTTCAGTAATCGAGTTAAACTAAATGAGATTTTAGAAAAAGAGTTTTCTGACTTTCAAATATTCTTTTTTACTCATGAGAAAACCATCTATGATGCATTTAAAAATAACCAAAGAATATTATGGGAACAAATTGAATTATATGAAGATGTTAGCAATGAAAATCCGATTCCAATAATTAAAAAAGGAACTACATTTTTTGAGAGAGCCAACGAATTCCTTAAACGGGGAACTTATGATGCCTGTGCAAATAGCTTAAGAAAAGAGGCTGAGTCTATCTGTAAGAATTATTTATTGGCAAGAGGAGAGGAAATTAAAGGTAGCTTAAACAGTCATCTATATAAAATCAGAACTCTTAATTTACAAAACCAGAGTATAATTCAAAAAATTGATAAAGTACTTATCTATAAAGACATTGTATTAAATGCAGGAAGTCATACGGGAATGCAACTGTATAGACAGGAGATAATGGATTGCATGACTGCACTTAAAAATTTAAAACAGGTTTTAAAATAAGAAAAGGAGAACAAAAATGAACAACCTGCAAGAAAAAATAGAAGCACTTCCAAAAACAATACAGAATAGCATAAATACGATTCTCGATATTCTTGTTCATAACTATGATGTTGAAACAAAAGTGAAAGATAATGAACTATTGGCTATAAAGTTAGCCGAGTTCATATTATCCACAAGAGATGAAAGCTTACTAAAAAAAATAGAAAAAGTAATCAAAGAAGAACTATATAGTCAGACTTCAGATTGGGAAAGAAGAGAAATTGAAAAAGAATTGGAGAAATTCAAAAGGGAAGATTGTATAAGTAATGAAGAAGTAATGGCAAATATAGAAAAAATATATGGCTTCTAAAAAGGTTATCCGGAAAAAAGCAATCTATAAGAACACCTCTCTTAAGGGTATGCTTATGGTTCGATACGCTTCGCTACTCACCAACCGCATACCCTTAAGAAAGAATCCAAAAAGAGATAAACTATAACCATGGAAATCAATTACAAACCCGATCCTTATATATTAGCACTACGTAAAATGACTCCCGAACAGAGAGTGATGAAAATGTTTGAACTAACAGATATGACTCGCTATTTATTAAAGCGAGGTTTAGAAATTCAATTTCCCGAAAAGTCAAAAGAGGAAATCCATGAAATGTATTTGCAAAGGTTAATGGAATGTCACAACTCGAACTATTAAAACTTACTGTTGGTTTATTGGATAAAGAATAGGCTACCTTCTGCTTCTCTTCTGATAGAGTCAATAAGAGCCCGTAAAAATACTTTAACCTTAGTTTTATCGATCTATAGAAAGAGGACATTTAAAATAAGTAAAGGGGAATAAAAATGAACAACTTACCGGCAGCAAAGGTATTGTGTGTATTTCAGTGAAAACTGCCACCCATTCCGGTTCAAAATTTACCACTCAAATGTTTCCAAAATCATCTTAGTGACTGAGGAAAGTCTAACATAGATTAAGTCAAATCTTTTGTAATTATTTTTCTCAGAGATAGTTGAAATTACATCTATATATTTTTCTTGCATTTGAAACAACAGAAAATAGTCTAAAAAATAGGAGTATACCATGCTGATAGCTAATCCTATTTATGATGTGTTTTTCAAATATATGCTCGAAGACAATGAAATAGCCAGAGAGTTTATCGGCACAATCATAGACGAGGAAATTATCGAATTAGCCTTGCAGCCGCAGGAAAACACAGTACAGATGAAAGAGTTTGTATTTACTGTTTTGCGGATGGACTTTCATGCTGTCATCAAAACCAAAACCGGCACCAAAAAAGTGCTCATAGAAATGCAAAAAGGCAAGTATTTTGATGATTTACGTAGGTTTCGTAATTATCTCGGCGAAAGGTATTCCAAAGATAAAGACAATTATCCTATTATCACCATATATTTCTTAGGCTATCCCCTCGATGAAAACCTTCCTGCTGCTACTTATGTAAAAAGAGATTATTATAACCGGTTTACAGGTCAGAAATTAGATGTAAAAAATGCTTTTATTGAATCACTCAGTCATGACACATACCTTATCCAGATTCACCTTTTGAAAGAAGGAGTAAAAACAAAATTAGAAGCTCTACTCTCCATCTTTGACCAGACCCGAATCGGTTCGGAGAGGTTTATAATCAGCTTTCCGGATACAATGCTTGATTTGGATATTTTAAAGAAAATAGTCCATCGTTTGCAAATGGCGGGGGTATCAGAAGAGTTACGTAGAAAGGCGGAGATTGAGAATGAAATAGAGTCTTCTTTCAAGTCAATGGCAAGGCAAATTCAGGAGAAAGAAGAAGCGATAGAGCAAAACAAAAAAGCTCTGGCAGAAAAGGATAAAACTCTGGCAGAAAACAAGAAAGCTCTGGACGAAAAGGATAAAACTCTGGAAGAAAACAGGAAAGCGATAGAAGAGAAAGATAGAGCGTTAGAGCAGAGTAAAAGAGCTATGTTGGATTTTGCAAAAATACTTAAAAAAAGCGGGATGTCTATCTCTGAAATCTCTCAAAAAACCGGTTTGTCACAGGAGGAGTTGGAGAGGGAACAATAACTATCATTCCCTTCCAAAGTGGAAACCTGACTCACCGGTGACAAATAAAAAACCGCCCCGGATTGAGGCGGTTTTTGGGTTAAGGAAATTTGGAAAATATTATTTTTGTATTTTCACAATCATAATTTCTTGTTCATGCAGATAACCACTAAGTAATAAATCACCACTATTAGGAGAATGTAAAAAGGTATGAAAAAATTTAATACTACGAAAGGAAAAAAATATCCAGGTCATGGCATAAAATTCTCAGAGATTGCTGAAATTCCATCTATATACAGCAATTCCCGCTTTAGAGTACAAGGCTTCTTTAAGCCTGTTTTTTAATCCATAACTTCCGGATTTCCTTCGAGGAAAAGAACCCAAAATACTTATGTATAGTAAAAATTGAGCTAAAATCATAGTAAAATTAGTACAAGGAAAAATGAATGAATAGCTCCTTCAGAAAATTTTTCACTGTTTTTAAAAATCTCGCTATGATGAATTTTCTCCTATAGAAATATTTGCTTTAAATCCATAAGCAATAGCCTGGAATAGTTGCTCCATAGATGAAAATTCAAATATTTCAAACAAGTTTCTTATCTTTTGCCAGAACAATCTTTTTGCATGAAAAGTTCCAAGTGCTTTTCGAAATAATGCACAGCTTGATTGTTGGATCTGATCTACAAGAAAAGCAAGTATCATAAGAGTTGCAAAGTTATTAGACAAATTCTTACTGCCATGTCCATAATTGTGTTCAAAGTGATAACCCTGATTTTTCAGAGTATTGAAGGTTTCATTTTCTATCTTCCATCGTGCTCTCGCGATTCGCATCAATTCATAAGCATTTTCTTTTGTAATTTCAATATCTGTAACCCAGCTAAAAGCAATCATATGCTCTTTTTTATCAACCTGCTTATACTCAAGAACATTGACTTTGAGTTCTGAAGTCTCATTTAAAGAAATTTGGTTTGTAAAAGAAAAGTAATGAGAAAATCTATCTTTCTCTATACAGAATTGCTCTGTCTTTTTTAATTCCTGTAGCTTATCAAGTTGATTGTAAAGGTGTTTGTGATTTTTTTCTTTTGCACCTATGATAAAGGATAGATTCTTCTCTTTCAGTAATTCAATGTGGGGAGCATTTGAAAACAGAGAATCCTCTACAAATATTGTTTTTAAATGAGGATGCTCTCTTCTAAAATCTTCAATAAATCGTTTAGAGGCGTTTAACTCACAGTCATTTTTTGTTTTCCCATCTTCGTTTGTAATAGGTTCAAACATAAGAGGGATAACTTCTTTCTTATCCGGATGCACAATACAGGCACCATACATCATATGCTGGTAGAGAGTTCCACTTTTCTTATTCTTTACAAGACAGGATTTACAATGAATTTTCTCTGAGGAGAAGAATCCGGTTCCGTCTCCGGAAAGAATATAATAATCATCAAGGACACGATAAGATTCGAGAACCTTGCCACGCTGAAGTTTTGAAAAAAGGTTTTTATATATTTTCCTGAAAGCTCCTGTTGAAACTTCATCAACAATTTCTCTCATTTGAGTGTCAGAGGGTATCTCTTGAATCTTGTATATACTTTGAAGATTTTTATTCTTCACTTTTTCTCTTTCAAACTCAAGAAGCGATGCGTTCTTTTGAGAAAAGATAGCAAAGGCTGACATCAAAGCATCTGTTAGGGAAATCGAAGGATTGACTCTGTGGTCCGGGATTTTAGAAAATTCTTCCCGAATTGTTTGATAAAGTCCATCTGCTGATAAATCTACCCGTGCGTGTAACTCGTTTTTGGCTGGCATATAGTCAAAAAGACTATATCCCTGCACAGGTACAAGCGATTTTTGATGAAAAAGTTTACGAAAGCTTTCCCTGTAAACCCAAAAATCTTAGCCTTATCTGCCTGTTACAAGCAAAGCGGGAATTGCTGATCTATATATTTTTCTTGCATTTGAAACAACAGAAAATAGTCTAAAAAATAGGAGTATCCCATGCTGATAGCCAATCCCATTTATGATGTGTTTTTCAAATATATGCTCGAAGACAATGAAATAGCCAGAGAGTTTATCGGCACAATCATAGACGAGGAAATTATCGAATTAGCCTTGCAGCCGCAGGAAAACACAGTGCAGATGAAAGAGTTTGTATTTACCGTTTTGCGGATGGACTTTCATGCTGTCATCAAAACCAAAACAGGCACGAAGAAAGTGCTCATAGAAATGCAAAAAGGCAAGTATTTTGATGATTTACGTAGGTTTCGTAATTATCTCGGCGAAAGGTATTCCAAAGATAAAGACAATTATCCTATTATCACCATATATTTCTTAGGCTATCCCCTCGATGAAAACCTTCCTGCTGCTACTTATGTAAAAAGAGATTATTATAACCGGTTTACAGGTCAGAAATTAGATGTAAAAAATGCTTTTATTGAATCACTAAGTCACGACACATACCTTATCCAGATTCACCTTTTGAAAGAAGGAGTAAAAACAAAATTAGAAGCTCTACTCTCCATCTTTGACCAGACCCGAATCGGTTCGGAGAGGTTTATAATCAGCTTTCCGGATACAATGCTTGATTTGGATATTTTAAAGAAAATAGTCCACCGTTTGCAGATGGCTGGGGTATCAGAAGAGTTACGTAGAAAGGCGGAGATTGAGAATGAAATAGAGTCTTCTTTCAAGTCAATGGCCAGACAAATTCAGGAGAAAGAAGAAGCAATAGAGCAAAAGAATAAAGCTCTGGCAGAAAAGGATAAAACTCTGGAAGAAAAGGATAAAACTCTGGCAGAAAAGGATAAAACTCTGGCAGAAAAGGATAAAACTCTGGAAGAAAACAGGAAAGCGATAGAAGAGAAAGATAGAGCGTTAGAGCAGAGTAAAAGAGCTATGTTGGATTTTGCAAAAATACTTAAAAAAAGCGGGATGTCTATCTCTGAAATCTCTCAAAAAACCGGTTTGTCACAGGAGGAGTTGGAGAGGGAACAATAACTATCATTCCCTTCCAAAGTGGAAACCTGACTCACCGGTGACAAATAAAAAACCGCCCCGGATTGAGGTTAAACCAGCATGGCTTGTACATAGGACTTATAGTGGGACAACAGCTAGGCCGTCTTATATTTCTACGAAATTAAAAACCCCTTGCTTCTTCTAAAATAGCAGCAAAGTCTATGTGTAATTCGGGAAGTTTGGAGTGGGTAAAGACTATAGAAAACCCGTAAGTTTTGTAGCCGGTAACATCTTTTTCGAATAAATAGTATTTCTCGCGGTGGGGGCAGACAACAAGACCAATTTCGGTGCCGGCGGCCATCCAGTCATTTGCCATTTTACGTAAATCCTGTTTAAGGCTTTTCTTATTCGAAACGACTTCTATGCAGAAGAAAGGGAAACCGAGGCGGTAGTCTAAAGTTTTCTCTTTGAAGACTTCATTGAGGTGAAAGGCAATATCGGGCATACGGTGAATTTTCTTGCCGTTGACAAGCATATCATGACCGGACTGGGCATCAAAAACTTTACCGAGCTTTTTTCTTCGATTCCAGATGACAAGTGTTGTTAAAAAAAGACCTGTAAACGCACTGATTAATCCCAGAGTTCCCATATTGATGATGATGGCCTCCTCATCCATTTCGAGCCGCAGGTTAGAATTCAGCTCAGAGATTGTAAACATTTCCTGTTCTTTCATTTTGAAAGGCAGGTGTAAGGGAAAGAAATCCATACCGGAGAAATGTAGTTCTTTTTCCTCGATGAATAGAGTATTCTGAGCTAATTGCAGAGAAATCCCCGGGTTCAGAGGAATCAGGGTATCTAATAACTCAGCACGCTTCAGAAAGGTTTCAGGTAATTCAAGAGCAATAGATGTCTGCATGGTAGGAATAAAATGGAGAATATCTAAAAATATGTCAAGGACTCTTTTTATTATTCCGGGGAATTAAAGTCCACATTGAAGAAAGTGAAAAAATATTTGACTCATAAATTCCTTATACTTCATACTGGTTAAATCGGGATATGGGGAAAAAGTATATCGAAAGAGAAATTTTCCATTTTCCATTTTATAGAAGGATTTTTAGCATGAAGAAATTAGCAGTAATAACCTTATTGTTGCTCACAATACTTGTGAGTTGTAACAAGAAAAAGAAGGATGATTCGAAAGAAACGGCACTTGCCCTTGGAGCGATTCAGGCATCCAATGATGCAGCAGCCAATGCAGGTCGTCCATTTGCTGTCACTTATACACCGAGAGACGGAGACACTAATGTCTCGCTAAATGTAGTGGGAACGGTTACATTCAGTGAACCTATGGATGTAAAAACGATTACCACGAATATAGATGACACAAAATGCAGTGGGAGTATTCAGGTATCGAGTGATGATTTCGCCACCTGTGTGAAAGCAGCCACTCAACCCCTGGCTTCCAATGAAAACAAAACCTTTACCCTGACCCCGGCTACGAGCCTTGCAGCGAATACGAAATATAAGGCAAGGATTACCACCGATGCGAAAGACCTGGAAGGAAAACCTTTTTTAACTTCTAGAACGTAAGCGTTAAAATATACCCACCTTGAAATAATAAAAGAATTATGCGAAAGTAAAAGCATAATGGAACATGAAAAAAGATTAGAACATCTATCAAACTGGCAACGAAGCGGGTTGAGTATGTCTGCCTACTGTCGGAAAAATTCTCTTCCAGTCTCTACACTACGAACCTGGAAGTCAAAATACTTACCATCCAAAGAGTTATGGAAAGAAGGAAGAATCAAAACTGAATCAAAAAACTTTTCCCAGGCAGTTAGTGAGGCAAGTCTGGAAATAGAGATACCGATTGATAAAGAGTTTAAAATTACAATAAGGTATTACTCATGATATTTAGAAATCCACAGAGATTAAAGATATATTTTTATGATAAGCCAGTAGATGTGTATTCCGGTTCAACCCTGCCAGTCATTCCGGTGAAAGTTGCCACCTGACTTAATGAAATAGAATTGCATTCCGTTTTTAGCTTTACCAGGCTTCCGGTTGAAACTTT
Organism: Leptospiraceae bacterium; assembly: GCA_024233835.1. Lineage (NCBI taxonomy): Bacteria > Pseudomonadati > Spirochaetota > Leptospiria > Leptospirales > Leptospiraceae > Leptospiraceae bacterium. The sequence continues at coordinate 188,707 of JACKPC010000006.1, read as the reverse complement.
ACCACACGGAAAATAAGTAATTCGGGACAAAGGTTAAAAGTTTCCTCAATCATCGCAACGAAAAAGTCTTTCAACTAAGAGGGGAAAGACTGATGAATCAGAGGATAAAAATGAATAAAATTGTTGAAATAGTAAGACTCTACGAACTGGGTTTGAGTAAACGGAGTATTAGTCGAAACTTAAGTATTTCTCGTCCAGTAGTATCAGAGTATCTCCAAATATTCCGCAAGTCAAATATGACATATAAAGACCTCTCTCTTATGAAGGAAAGTGAGGTTCTGGATATATTAGATTCCAGAAATCTTTCCCGAAAAGAAAGGTATCAGCAGCTATCCATTAGGTTTCCTGACTATGCTGTTCAGTTGAAAAGAGTTGGAGTTACCCTGCAAATATTGTGGGAAGAATATACAAAAGAAGTTTCAGAACCCTATAGCTATACCCAGTTTTGTTATCACTATCAGACATGGAAAAACAGCAAAGAAGTCAGTATGCATATAGAGCATAAATATGGTGATAAACTGTTTGTGGACTTTACCGGAAAAAAGCTAAAAATAAAAGATCCCAAAACAAATGAAGAAAGAGAAGTTGAAGTATTTGTTTCTGTATTAGGTGCGAGTCAATTAACTTATGTAGAAGCGGTATATTCTCAGAAGAAAGAAGATTTTATTCGTGCCTGTGAGAATAGTTTACAATATCTTGGAGGGGTTGTGAATGCGATTGTTCCGGATTGCTTAAAAGCTGCGGTAACAAAAAGTGATAGGTATGAACCTGAAATCAATCCTGAGCTTTTGGATTTTGCCAGACATTATGATACGGTTATTTTCCCGGCAAGGCCCTATAAGCCCAAAGATAAAGCACTCGTAGAAAATGCGGTGAACATAGTATATACTAGAATATTTGCTCCTCTTAGAGATCAAACATTCCTGAGCCTCTCAGAATTGAATGAGGCAATACAGAAACTATTAGATAAACATAATAATCTAAAAATGCAGAGATTAAATCATTCAAGAAGAGAAGATTTTGAAAGAAACGAAAAACAGTTACTAAAGCCTCTACCTGCAGAAAAATACATGTTCAAGAAATTTGCAATGTCTACAGTAGCTGTAAATTATCATGTCTACCTTCCTGAAGATAAAAACTATTACAGCGTGCCTTATCGCCTAAAAGGTCGTAAAACCACGATAATCTATACTCAGGATATAGTTGAGGTATTCTACAATAATGAGAGAGTGGCTTTGCATAAACGTGATAGAGCACAGGGTAAATATAGCACAAATATAGACCATATGCCTCCCTCTCACAAGTCTTATGCGGAATGGAATTCTGAAATGATATTAAGCAGAGCATCTCTTCTGGGAGTAAGTGTAAGGGAGCTATCCTCAAATATTCTAAATACTTACAAATATCCCGAACAGGGATATAAAGTATGCATAGGGATTATTAACCTTGGAAAGAAATATGGGGGAAAGCGAGTTAATAGAGCCTGTGAAATCGCATTAGAATACAAGCAAATAGGCTACAGATTTATAAAAAATATTTTGCTAAATGGAATGGATGCATACGAGCAAGAAAACTTATCTTCCAATGACATCAAACATGAAAACCTGAGAGGAAAAGTATATTACAATAAGGAAGAATACTGATATGACTAATGAAGATACACTTGAAAAAATAAAAATAATGAAACTTTATGGAATGCAGAGAATCTTTAAATCTGCATTGGATATGGGCTTTAATAAACTGAGTCCGGATGAGTTTGTTGCTTCTCTCGTAGATGCCGAATGGGAGGAAAGATATAATCGGAAGCTGACAAGATTATTAGCTACAGCTAAATTTCGATACAAAGCTAATCTGGAAAGCATCAGCTATGATAGCGGTAGAAATCTGGATAAAAATATGGTTCTAAAATTAAGCTCCTTTGAATGGATCAAAAGGAAATATAACCTTATTATATCCGGCCCGACCGGAACTGGGAAAAGTTATTTAGCATGTGCTTTTGGAAATAATGCCTGCCTGGAAGGATACTCTGTGCTATATTACAATAGCAGTAAATTATTCAATTCTTTAAGAATGAAAAAAGTCGATGGAAGTTACAATAGAGAAATTGATAAGATAAAAAAAACGGATCTACTTATCCTTGATGATTTTGGACTGGAACCGTTTGATAAGAAAACAGCATTGTTTCTTATGGAAATAATTGAAGATAGACATGGACAAAAGTCAACAATTATTACTTCTCAATACCCTATTTCATCCTGGCATGATGTGGTAAATAACCAGACAATTGCTGATGCAGTTTGTGACAGAATATTACACTCTTCTTACACATTCACGTTGAAAGGAGATTCCATGAGAAAATTAATTACAAAAGGTTTGACTTAATCTATGTTAGGCTTTCATCTGTCATTAGGATGATTTTGAAAACATTTGAGTGGTAAAGTTTCAACCGGAATGACTGGCAGATTTCACCGAAATATACACCGGGACACCTACAGTAAATCAGGCTGCAACGAATTTTACAATCAGTGCAATAAATGGTTCAAAATCAGGAACAGCTGTAATTTCAATAAGAATTAAGGATAAGTTATGTGGAGATGGAGTAGTGGATCAGGGAGAAGCGTGTGATGACTCTAATTTAGCAAATGGAGATGGTTGTAGTTCTCTTTGTGCAATAGAGTAATATGACATCATAAATTACTATTGGTAAGTCAAAAAAATATAGCGCTACGTCAGGTTTATCTCTTTTTTATTTATTGTAAAGATAAGCCTGTGAATTTGCATAGTAATTGTATTTGAGAAATGTAATTATGGTTTTTTTATCTGCTCTTTCTTTCATTTTATCTCTTCTAAGAATGAGGGTGTTCGTTCATTTTTTCAGGGAAGCAGGCGAACCACCGGTGGTTCGCTTACATCAGGCATAGTAAGGCTATCATTGGAGCTAATTAGGGTTATTTTCTTAGAAAGTTTCAAAATACCTTTGCTACATCCAACTGAAAGCCATCTATAGCTTTACTTGTAATGGTATCACCGGCCCGGGCAGTCTGTTGTTTCCACATGATACCGGCTTTGTTATGATAGACTTCTATCCACTCTTCTTCGGGGTGAACAATCCAGTATTCTTTTACCAGGAAGCGACCATACAAACCCCTCGTAGAGATGCATTGCAATGTATCTCTACGAGGGGTTGATAGGATTTCAATGATAAAGTCCGGTGCTCCCATAATTTTTCTCTCAATGATATTACTGCGACGGATAGAAACAAAAAGAATATCAGGTTGCACCACGTTCTTCTCATCCAGACGAACATCAAGAGGAGCAGTGACTACTTCACCAATAGGATTTTCCATAAGAAAATTTTTAATAAGGTAAGAAAGGTTCATGGAAACCTGTTGATGTCTAAAACTTGGTGAATACATAAAAATTATCCTTCCTTCAATAAGCTGATACGGTGCCATTTCCGGCAATAGCTCAAAATGATGCTCATTGTATTCCTTATCCGATGAAATGCAGGTAATGACAAAATCTCCTTTTTCATCTTGAAAGAGAACCTGTTCGTCAATAATCTTAAAGTGCATGGCTCCGAGGTCTTCTGGCAAGGCCGGTTTTTAGTAGTTCGTGGTATATCGTTTCGTCCATCATAAGCAGATGTTAAGATTGCAGTTTGTGAAAGTAAGAGTCAAGGATATTTTCCTGAAAGAACTAAATTTTTATACAGGTAGGTGAGTCTCCGTAGATTCGCTTTCGCCTATATTTTATTCTTGACAATCCGGATTTCCTGTATAGAGACTTGAATTTGAGGCAGTTCCTATGAAAAACAAAGACCTATTGATTCGATTTGATTGGGTAATCAAAACCATGCTAAGAGATAAGGCAAACTTCGATATAATCGAGGGTTTTCTTTCCGCCTTATTAAAAGAAGAAGTGACAGTCCTTGAAGTATTAGAAAGTGAGAGTAACCAGCAGAATGCCTCACAAAAATATAACAGGGTGGATGTACTTATCAGGGATAGTAAAGATAGAAAGGTCATCATAGAAGTGCAGAGCGACTCGGAATCTGACTTTTTGGAACGATTGCTTTTTGGAGTCTCGAAAACCATAGTCGACCATTTTCGCCTGGGAGATGCCTATTCGAATATTAGTAAAATCATATCCGTGAGTGTGCAATACTTTAATATAGGCAGGGGTACAGATTACATCTATTATGGCAGTACCGAAATTCGCGGGATGCATACAAATGAACTATTGGATGTACGGGAAAAAGTTGAGACCATGGTAGACGGTGAGCTAAGGATAAAATTTCAGAAAAAGAATATATTTCCAGAATACTATATAATTTCGGTAAACCGCTATCCTGATATAGTGAAAGAAGATATAGACGAATGGATCTATATGATGAAAAACAATATAGTCAAAACCGAGTTTCATTCACGAAATATAGATAAAGCCAGAGAGAAATTAAAGATACTCAATATGAGTGAACAGGAAAGACTGGATTATGAAAAATACCTGATGAATTCAGCTATAGAAAAAGATGTTATTTCTACTGCAAGGATAGAAGGCAGAGCGGAAGGCAAAGCAGAAGGCAAAGCGGAAGGCAAAGCGGAAGGCAAAGCAGAAGAAAAACTGGAAACCACTATCAATTGTATAAAGGCCGGCTTATCTAATGAGACCATCCAAAAAGTTACAGGCCTACCTTTAGATGAGATCCAAAAGGTAAGGGAAGGACTGGGCAATTAAGAATGTAGAATTAAAAAAGAGGGAAATATACTGCATTCTGTTTTGCCCGTATAATTGTTGCCATGCGTTTATACGGGCTGGGTTGGGAAGTGAAAGCTATACATACTCAAGAAATTTAGCGTCTTCCATCCTAACGTGATCGTTTTCCCATCCGCGTAAAAACGCTAAAATTTCTCTTTCGAGATTTTTGGTTCCTGCCATGAATTGCGCATTATAAGCATTGAGTTTTTTTATAAATTCCTGATGTAAAGCTTTATGTTCTGTATATTCTGGAAAACTAATACTTCTCATGAATGCTTCTTCTTCAGCAAAATGTGTATAGGCATAATCAGTAAGTTCTGAAAGAATTTCATCTAAATCATCATCATTGATGTTCATTTCGCAGCTTACCTGAAATTTGTTGATTAAGTTTATTATATCTTCGTGTTGTTTATCTAAAGTCTCATTTCCTGTTGTAAATTCTTTTGTAAGGCTTCTCATTCGTTTTACTCCTAAATGCAATCATTAATTTTATATCTCTATTATCCCTGAGGCAAGGAGAATATGAGATGTAAAATTTGTCAAGCTAAATTTAAAATATCCAATTTGTGACAGGATGTTCAGAAGATATAAAATTCAGGGTTTTTCCAGACGTTTCTTTATACTGTAAGCGGATAATTCGTTTAGAAGTTCAGTAAAAGCGAGAATGGCTCCGGCAGTACCCAGTTCTTTTTCCAGTCCCATATAAAGGCCGGAAAGCTTTTGAATATGGGATTCTTTTAGTTTGAAAGTTTCTAAAAGGCCCGGAGGGAGCATTTGCAGGGGGGATTTTGGGGGAATATTTAGAATTGTCCAGTGGATTAGAAAGAGGAGGGAGTCTTTTCTTTTTCGGTGTTTGTTCAGGATTTGCAGGATGAGTTTTAAAGCTCCGATTTGAAAAAAGAGTTTCGATATCATGTCTGGAAGAAAGTATAAGGATAGAAACTTTGTAAAGAGTAAAACTGTTTAAGGGAAATAAACTGCTTGAAACAAATAGTCCCTTGAGGTAAGAAGTGTTCATACCAGAAGGAAGGTTTTTTGGAATGAATATCATTACAAACTGGATAGATCCGATGTATCTGTGGATTATTCTCGGAGTGGTTCTTATAGTTTTAGAATTTGGAATCCCGGGTACTTTTGTATCATTCGTGGGTGTTTCTGCAATTATAACCGGTCTTTTGTATGGTTTATTTCATTTTTCTTTTTTAAATCAAATTATTATACTTTCTACACTTTCATTTCTCCTTATTTTTATTGGAGGAACCATGCTTCGCAAATTTTTCCCTCCTAATAGAACCTTTAAACCTTTAAGCGTAAACGAAGAATTTGGGAAAATAGTTCCCGTTATAAATAAGGTTCGGATTAAAAAGAAAGGTGGAAAGGTAAAATACCAGGGAACGGTCTGGGAAGCGGTCAGTTTTGAAGAGGAAATAGAAGAAGGCCAGTATGCTAAGCTTATCTCCAGAAATAACTTGACTTTCCTGGTAGAAAAGGCCAAAGAGGAAGATGTGAAAAATTTTTTGGAAAGCCAAAAAAAAGAGACAGATGACTTTACTGAATTTACATAAAGAAGAGGGCAAATAGATTGTTTTGGATAACTATATTATTTATAATAGTGATAGTCGTTGTTATGAAAACTTTCATCGTGGTACCTCAGCAATTTGCGTATGTTGTTGAGAGCTTTGGTAAATATAAAGCTACATTAGATGCAGGTTTTCATTTTTTGGTTCCTTTTATGGAGAGAGTAGCCTATAAGAATAACCTGAAGGAAGTGGCCTATGATGTTCCACCCCAGGAATGTATCACCAGTGATAACGTTTCTGTAGAAGTTGATGGAATTTTGTACCTGAAAATTATGGATCCTTATAAGGCCTCTTACGGAATTGATAATTACTTGATGGCATCTGCCCAGTTGGCAAAGACGACTCTTCGTTCAGAGATTGGAAAACTGAGTCTGGAAGAAACCTTTTCTGAAAGAGAGATGATTAATTCCAATGTAGTTTCTCAGGTAGATGAGGCTACTGACCCCTGGGGGATTAAGGTGACTCGTTACGAGATTAAAAACATTACTCCTCCCCGTTCCGTTCTCCACGAGATGGAACAGCAGATGAAGGCAGAAAGGGAAAAGAGAGCCGAAATTACTCTTTCTGAGGGAGAAAGGCAATCCCGGATTAATCGTTCCGAAGGGGAGAAAATGGAAGCCATTAATATTTCCCAGGGAGAAAAATTTAAACGGATTAATGAAGCCGAAGGAAGGGCGGCATCTATTGAAATTATGGCAGAGGCTTCAGCACAGGGAATCAAGCTAATTTCCGAGGCGATTTCACAGAAGGGTGGACTTGAAGCGGTTGACCTCCGGATTATCCAGGAATATATTGATAGTGTGGGAGAAATACTCGCTACCAATAAAACTACAGTTCTACCTACCAATGTAGCTTCTATCCTTTCCTTTTTTGAAGGGGTTTCCAAGGTTACCGGGAAACTTCCGCAGTTGACGCCTAAAGGGGGTAAATAATGGATTTTTTTGTATATGGTTTTTGGGCAGCGTTTATTCTCTTTGTAGCTTTTAAATTTATTACTTCCATTCGTATTGTTCCCACAAGGGAAGTATTGATTGTGGAACGATTCGGAAAATATAATGCGACACTCGAAGCAGGTTTTCACCTTTTGATTCCTTTTATTGATAGGGTTTCCTATAAACATACTCTGAAAGAACAGGCTATTGAAGTTCAACCGCAGATCTGTATTACCAGGGATAACGTTCAGGTAAAAGTGGATGGCATTCTTTATCTGGTTGTTCTGGATCCACAAAAAGCATCCTACGGGATTGATGACTATGTTTATGCCGCAGTACAGCTGGCTCAAACAACGATGCGCGCTATTATTGGAACTATGGATCTGGATAAAACCTTTGAAGCAAGAGCCAACATGAATCAAAAAATCGTGGATATACTGGATCAGGCTTCTGAGTCCTGGGGAGTTCGTGTAAATCGTTACGAAATCCAGAACTTGACTCCTCCAAAAACGGTGATTGAGTCCATGGAAAAGCAAAAGAACTCGGAATTGAAGAAAAGAGCAGAAATTTCTCTTTCTGAAGGAGATAGGAATTCCCGTATTAACCGTTCCCAGGGTTTGATGCAGGAAGCAATAAATAAGTCCGAAGGGGAAAAACAGAAATGGATTAATGAGTCTGAAGGAAAAGCGAAAGAAATTTTAGCTATTGCGGAAGCAACGGCCAAAAGTATCCGTAAGATTGCAGAATCCATCTCTATGAAAGGTGGAAAAGATGCAGTTCGGCTTCAGGTATCAGAAAGGTATATCAGTCAGCTAAAAAAACTGGCAAAAGAAAATAGTGATGTGATAGTTCCACTTGATATTACCAGCATGGAATCGGTTACCGCATCTATCGAAAACTTTTTAAACAAAACAGACAGGTAAAACAAAATGCCTTTAAGCAGTGAGCAGTTGATAGAAATACAAAAATATCAGAGGTTAATCAATCTTCTGGAGACAATTCAGCAAAAATCCAAAAGAGATAACCAGAAGGAGAGAGCCAGGTTGTATATAGAAAAATACAAAAAGAGAATCCTGGAAATTTCTCCGGATGGAATTCCTCAAAATATTCATTATTCTACCTATGCCACTGCTGAAAAAGAGAAGCATAAAAAAGCCGGAGAAGAGAATTCCAATGGTGAAGGAAAGGCAGAAATCGAGAAACGGAATCCTCTTGAGAATCTTGTAGTCATGAAACTTACACCTCATTGCAACGATTCTGAGATAAATTTGATTGCTACTCTTTTAAACCGAATGGAAATGGAATATTTGCCCGTCCTGGGAGATTCCCATATTTCTTTAGACTTTACTCATGCTACCGAAAGAGATAATCTCATTAAATCTATTGAGAATATACGCAGGAATATGAAAGTTCTCACGGAAACCATTGAAGAATATGCACTCTGTGATAAGCAGGATTTTAAAGAACAATTGGGACGAATGAAAAATAAACAGTCCAGATTGTTTATGTCGGAAGCTGTAGAAGTATTTCAGGAGTTTAAAACCTTCATTCATAAAATTTTAGACGATAATGAATCTACCGGTGGAACGGTTATTCAAAATATTGATGAAGAAGTACATTTTAATCCTCGTTTCGATAGGGCAACGATTCTTGAAGGAAGAACGGTGGGATATTGTCTCGAAGAATTTTATGAGTTTACAAAAAGTGCCATTCAGAATATAAACCTTCCGAACTTTAGAAGGTAATGTGGTGCTTTTTTTCTCCAGTATAAGGGTACATTTAAAAAAAATATATTTTATTGTATTTTTCTGTTTGTTGTTTTCTGCATTTTTTTCCTCTGAGGCAGAAACTTTACCTATTGATCTGACTCTTGATTGTAGTATTCCGGAATGTAGCCCGAGAGTCTGGTGGATCAATGATTCTGTGGATGAAACCTTTTTTCCGAATTTTCAACCTGAGCGAAATTGGATTCGCCTCGATAGTTTTCCTATAAATATCAATAAAATATATCCATCTCATAATAAAGTGGGAACCTATACTCTTTTAACCCATTTTACAATTGAATTAAACACTATTGAAAAAAATAAGCAGACAGCTATCCGTTTTGGTGAAATTGGGGAGGCCTTTGAGGTTTATTTAAATGGAAAATTTATTCATAAAGAAGGAGAGTTTCTAAAAGATAAAATTACTTTTCATAGAACCCTTCGGGATCAGGTTTTTGAATTAGATCCGACCAATTTACTGGATGGAAAAAATCAGTTATTAATTCGTTTATATGGTGATTCGAAATACGATCACACGGGTTTTTATGTAACTCGTGGTTATCAAATAGGTTATTATAAAAATCTAATCTATGAAAGTCGAGATCTCCTATCTCTCATCCTTATCGGAATTTATATCATTGTAGGCTTATATCATCTTTTCTTATATTCTAAAAGAAAATTGGATAAATATAACCTTTATTTTGGCTTATACGCAATTGGTATTGGAATTTACTTATATACCCGTAGTGCGAATATTTTAGAATTTCAGATTGATACCAATTTAGTCCAGAGAATTGAACTCATGGTCTTATATCCTATGGTGGTTACTGCACTTTATTTTTTGCAGTATTTATTTTTTAGGAAAGATGATAGAACCCTTCGGTATTATGCAAATTATAATTATTTGTTATCGTTCATCACCCTTTTTCCTCCTATGTACATTGCAGAATATATTTTGCGAGTCTGGCAGTTTAGTACTTTTCTAATAGGCTTTCCTCTTCTGGTTCGTATCTATTATAAAGCGTTACATAAGAAATTAGAATACTCTATGGTTTTGTTTATGGGCTTTGCAATAGCCATGCTTTGCGGGATTTATGATATAATTGATTCTGCGTTTTTAAATACCGGACTATCTTTCACCAAATATGGTTTCTTTACTTTGATAATGGGAATTGCTACTGTTCTTGCTCGTAAATTTATATTTTTGCACAACAAAATGGAAGAGCTGAATGAAACACTGGAAATGAAGGTTGTTGCCAGGACAAAAGAAGTCATTGAAAAAATGGAAGAAATCAATGCTTTAAATATTCAGCAGAATGGGGATTATTTTTTGACTTCTTTAATTGAAAAACCTTTATCGACGAATTTTAATAAATCAAGGTTTATTCGTACTGAAGTATACATCGAACAAAAAAAGAAATTTGAATTCCGGAGAAGAAATGGAGAACTGGGAGGAGACATTGTTATTACCGGTAATTTAAGGTTTTATAATAAAGAAAATCGTTATATATTTTTTATAAACGGTGATGCCATGGGAAAATCTATGCAGGGTGCCGGAGGAGCGATTGTTGCCGGAACTGCCATTAATAATATTCTCAGTCGCTCTGCCAAAGGGGACAGGGTTTTACAAATTTCTCCTGATGAATGGATGTATAAGTTTTACAAAGAACTGGATGATATTTTTCGTACTTTTAATGGCTCTATGTTAATATCAGTTGTCTGCGGTCTTGTGAGAGAGTCAAGTGGTGAAATGTATTTATTTAATGCAGAGCATCCTTCTACTGTTTTACTGAGAGATGGCCTTGCTGTTTTTTTGGAAAAACAATTTGATATGCGAAAACTGGGAACTACAATAGATGACTTGCCTTTTCAGTTAGAGAGTTTCTGTCTCAATCCGGGAGATATCCTGATCTGCGGTTCAGATGGTAGGGATGATTTGAATATTTCTACAGAAAAAAGCCTTTATAAAAAAATCAACGAAGATGAGACCTTATTTTTACGATCTGTAGAAAAAAGCAAGGGGAGTTTAGAGGAATTGGTTCGATTTCTTAAAGAAACCGGTGATCTTACGGATGATCTCTCCCTAATCAAGGTTCATTACCTTGAAGAAGAACCCGATCTGGATATATAAACCGGGAGTTTTCTTTCTCATCAAGCGGTTTTTCGGCTTTTCAATAATAGATTAGATTTTTTGCTTTACACATCTATAGCTCTTTTTAGTCTAGTACAAATCTGGTTTTGGCGTCCTGACTCAGGGTTTGCGCTTTAGTGGGTTGTGTCTATTGACTATAAACGAACAAGAAATTATAGATTACGTTAACAGTATTATTTCCCACCCCATTGCTATTTATGATGTAAAAGTACATGCTAGGAATAAGCGCTATCTGATAGAGCTTTATCTGGACAATTTTGAGAATAAGTATGGATCTGTTTCTATCGGTGAATGTGAAACGGTATCTCGAGAGTTTTCTTCGCTTCTGGAAACAGAAAAGGGAGAGCTTGATTTTGTACTCAGGGTTTCTTCAGCAGGCGCAGAACGAGAACTGAAGATTCCTTCTGATTTGCAAAGGTTTCAGGGACTTTTAGTGAAATTGAAGCATAGAAATGAAGAAGGAAAAGAAATGGAAAAGGTTTACAAAATTCTTTCCGTGAACGAAAAAGAAGTTCACTTAGAGGTTTTTCAGAAAGGAAAGAAAAAAAAGGCGGAAGAGCCTATAATTGTAAATTTGAGTGACTTAATAAAAGGGAATTTATACGTTAGTATTTAGATATGGCAACTAAACAAGCACAGGGTGACATTAGCATTTTTGAAGCCGTACAACAGTTTTGTGCGGATAAAGACCTGAAGAGAGATGCAGTATTAGACATCATAAAAGAATCTCTGGTCACTGCTTATAAGAAAAGGATGAATATCAGTGATCCTGAGGTCAATATTTCGGCCGAGTTTAACGAGAAAAATGAAGTTGTGCTTGTTATACCCAGAAAGGTTTCTTTTTCAAAAGAAAAAGATCCACTTTTTATTCATATTGATGAAGCCAGAAAAATAAACCCGGACGTTGAAGTGGATGAAACCATCCTGGTAAAAGAAAAACCGGTAGAGCTTTCTCGGATTGTCTCCAATCAGGCAAGGCAAATGGTTTTCCAACGTCTTAAGGAAATGGAAAGAGAGCTTCTATATAATGAATATAAGGAAAAAGAAGGGGAGTTGACTCATGGCTTTTTCCAGAGATGGAAGAATAAGGATACCATGAGTATCGATCTCGGCAAAGTCGAAGCTATTATGCCCAGAAAAGAGCAATGTCCGGGTGAAAGATATAAGCAGGGAGATAGACTGAAAGCGATTATCGCGAAGGTTGAGCTTAAGCGAGAACGGTATCGCGAACCGGGACCTATCATTACACTTTCGAGGGCTTCGGCTGATTTTGTAAAAAAACTATTTGAAATGGAAATCCCCGAGATCTACGATAAACTTATAGAAATTGTAGATATCGCCAGAATGCCTTCTGTACGGACTAAGATTGTAGTAGCTGCCAATAGGGGAGATATAGATCCGATTGGCGCCTGTGTGGGTATGAAAGGAGTAAGGATTCAATCTATTGTTAGGGAATTAGGAAACGAGAGGATTGACATCATACAATATTCAGGAAATCCGGTTGATTTCATTACTAATGCGATTTCTCCGGCGAAGCCTGTTGAAGTAAAAGTTGATATTGAGAAAAGGGAAGCTCTGGTAGTAGTTCTGGATGAATCAGTAAAGCAGGCTACCGGTGGGGCTCGAAATTCGAATGTAAAATTAGCTTCTCAAATTACCGGTTATAAAATAACAGTAATTAGTCATTCACAGTATGAAGAGGAAATGTCCACTCCGGCTGCCAGAGAAAGACTGGAAAGGCTTTTTCGTCCTGTGGAAGAACAGGTTCATCAGATGGAGCAATATGATGAGGCCGAATCTGAAGATGAATATGAAGAAGAATTTGAAAATGAAAATGATGAAGAAATCGGAACTCCATTGAATGAGATCCCGGGTTTAAGTAAGAGAGTGATTGACCTTCTTGAAAGTGGTGGGGTTGGTGATGTGGAAACACTTATTGAAATGCACCCTTCAGATTTGGCCAAGATTCAGGGTATTGGGCCGACTACAGCCGAGCATATTATGAAAGTTCTAACTGAATCGGTAGAACTTGTGGACGAGGCCTGAGAGAGAAACTGTTTAGATTATGGAAGAAAAAAAGAGTAAAGAAAATACAAAAACTATAGGGCAACTAATTTCAGGTGAAAATTCTTCATCTAAAAAGAAGATTGTTATTAAGAAAAAACCTCGTGGGTCTAAACCTGAACAAGCATCCCAGGGAAAAAAGATGTTTCAATCTGCATCCAAGCAGTCTGGACAGGAAGGTTCTGCTCAGTCAAAAGATGATAGAAAGAAACCCTTGCCCGAATTGCCTATAAAAAAGGAAGCTGATAAACCTTCCCCAATTATACGTCATGCCAGAATAGCCAAAGAAACTCCGAAAGAGGAACACGCTCCAACCAGGCAACCCAGGCATTCTGCTTCCGAAGAAAAGAAAACTTCTGATTCTGACTTTCAGAATAAAGCTCAGAAAGTTGTCCGTCCTAATACTCTTTTTCCAAGAAATGATAGAAATCCGATCGTAGCCAGAGCTCATAAATCTCCGAGTAGCTCTCCGCCGGAAGGCAGAGGTGGTGGAAGGGGAGGAAGGCCGGATTTTCGTTCCAATAGAGGAGAAGGTCAAAGACCGAATCAGGGTGGAAGCGGTGGTGGAAATGCTGGTGGCGGTGGACGCAGTAGAGGAGGAAATGAACAGAATCGTGAAAGCGGAACGGGTTTTTCTCCAATAGTCGGTGTTCAACCTCAACAGGCGGGAAGTCAGGGTAGAAGTAAAAGGAGCGGTGGCTCTTCAGACAAAGGTCGTGAAAAGAATAATATTCGCGGTCAGGAAAATGCAAAATTCTTCAAGCAATCATATAAGAAAAATACAGGTGGTCTTTCCCTATCCAGTGTTCCAAAAGAAATTTCCATAATGGAAAATGTTCAGGTAGGAGAGCTTGCCAAGAAAATGAACCTTAAACCGGGAGAAATTATTGGTAAGCTAATGAAGATGGGAATGATGGTCACAATTAATAATATTATTGATAGTGACACTGCCAGCATTCTGGCCGATGAATACTCCTGTAAAGTAAATATTGTTTCCCTATATGATGAAACTGTAATACAAGAAAAAGCAGATAGCCCGGATGATTATACGAATCGTCCTCCGGTTGTTACCATCATGGGTCACGTAGACCACGGAAAAACTCGTTTACTGGATACAATTCGCAAAAGTGATATTATCGATCAGGAGTCAGGGGGAATTACCCAGCATATTGGAGCTTATCAGGTTCATACTCCCAATGGAATTATTACATTTTTAGATACACCCGGACACGAAGCTTTCACTTCAATGAGGGCTCGTGGAGCGAAGATTACAGATATAGTCATTCTAGTAGTAGCCGCAGATGATGGTGTGAAAGAGCAAACGAAAGAAGCTATTGATCATGCAAGAGCTGCAAATGTACCGATTATAGTAGCTATAAATAAGATAGATCTTCCTGCTGCTAATCCGGATAAAGTAATGCAGGAATTAGCAAATTTTGGACTTCAATCTGAAGATTGGGGTGGTGATACGATTTTCTGTAAAATATCAGCACGGGAAAATATTGGCATAGAAAAGCTTCTGGAGATGATTTTATTACAGGCCGAAATGCTGGAGCTAAAAGCAAATCATGGCCGTAAAGCCAAGGGAACTATCATTGAAGCTAAATTGGATCCGGGTAGAGGTCCTGTAGCAACTGTATTGATTCAAAACGGAACTCTTCGAGTTGGAGATGCGTTTCTTTCGGGCGTTTATTCCGGTAGGGTCAGAGCTATGTATGACGATCATGGAAAAGAAGTTCGGGAAGCCGGGCCCTCTTTTCCTGTAGTAGTTACCGGTATTGATGGAGTTCCGGGAGCGGGAGATCCATTTGATTCTGTTGAAGATGAGAAGGAAGCCCGCCAGATCTCGAATCACCGTAAAGAATACGAGAGAATCGGTCAGGCACAAAATGTTACTCGTGTTACCCTCGATAATATGAATGAGATTATCCAGAGGGGTGAACTTAAAGAGCTTAAAATTATCATTAAAGCAGACGTTAGAGGTTCTGCTGAAGCAATTACAGAAGCAGTTCAAAAACTTTCTAATGATCAGGTGAAACTGGGTGTTATTCATGCAGGAACCGGGGCCATTATTGATAGCGATGTGATGCTGGCTTCTGCTTCTAATGCGATTATTGTAGGATTTCATGTAAGAGCCAACCCCAGAACTTTAAACCTGGCCGAGAAAGAAGGTGTTGAGATCAAATATTACAGTATTATCTATGACATTGTAAATGATATCAAGCAGGCTATGGAAGGACTCCTGGAACCTGATAAAGTCGAAGAAATTGTCGGTAAAATGGAAATTCGCGAAGTCTTCAAAATATCTAAAGTGGGTAATATTGCAGGTTGTATGGTCACCGATGGCAAAGTGCATCGTTCTAATTTTGTGCGTGTGATAAGAGAAAATATAGTTCTTTTTGATGGAAAAATTCGCTCTCTTAAACGTGTGAAAGATGACGTAAATGAAGTAGCTACCGGTTTTGAATGCGGTATCATGCTTGATGGATATAATGAGATAGTAGTTGGCGATGAATTAGAAATTTATGAAATTAAAACTGTCAGCAAGAAGCTCTGAGGAGAATCGTAAACACATTTGGATCCCATAAGAAAAAGTAGAATTGAATCTGCTATCATTCGGACTCTTGCTTCTCATTTTGTCTCAGGAAAAGTGAAAGATCCGAGAATTCAACTGGTTAGTATTCATAGAGCTAGCATAAGCCCTGATTTAAGCCTTGTAAAGGTATGGGTAACTTCTTATTGTGATGAAAAGGGAAAAAAGCGTCTTTTGGATGCCCTGAAACATGCAAGTGGTTATCTGCAAAGCGTCATTTCTAATGAGTTAAAATTACGTGAAACCCCAAAACTATTGTTTATTTGGGATGAAGAATATATTAAAAGTCTTGAAGTTAATGAATTAATTGATCGATCCAAACCGGCTTTGTTGCAGGAGGAAGAATCATAGAGGAGTCGGGTTTTTTTCTTGTAAATAAACCCGAAGGGATGACTTCAGCAGATCTGGTTCGGATTGTGAAGCGAGCTTCTGATAGGAAGAAGCTAGGACATACCGGAACCCTTGATAAGTTTGCAGAAGGATTATTAATTCTTCCCTTTGGAGCTTATACAACCTTTTCTTCATTTTTTTTAACAGAAAAAAAGCAGTATCTTGCAAAGTTAAGTTTTGGTAAATTTACAGATTCTGGTGATCGGGATGGCGAGGTTCTGAATTCAATGGAAGAAGAATCTCTTCGTGAAAAACTTCAAGATTTAGAAATTCGGATTCAAAAAGATATTGAACATCTGGTCGAAAGAAAAGAGCAGGTTCCCCCGAAAGTATCTGCATTAAAGGTAAAAGGGAAACGACAGGCGGAACTTTTTCGTAAAGGGATTCAATTTACGGTAAAGTCCAGACCGATTCAAGTATATAACTCAGAGTTTTTAGGCTTTGAAGATTTGAGCTGTTCTTTTCGCCTGGAAGTGAGTGCTGGTACATACATTCGAAAGATTGCCATGGATCTTTCTGAAGAATGGGGAATCCCGGCTCATCTGGCGGGTTTGAAACGGGAAAGAATCGGAGATATTGATAGTAGGGATGCTAATTCTTTAGAAGATGCCGAAAAAGGTTCTTTGAGAGTTTTTTCAATAAAAGAGCTTTTGAAAATACCTGTTCTTCAAATCGGAAAAAATCAGGAAAAGTTTGTAAGAAACGGGGTGTTTTTAAACCTTGAAAATTTACCGGGTGGAGAATTTATTTTAGAATCTGATTCCGGTAAGATTTGTGCACTTTGTAGCACGAAAGAAAAAAAACTGAATTATGCATACAGGTATTTGCGTGTTTTTGCTTGAAATCTCAGGGGTTTTTAAGCTTAAGGAATAATAATAGAATGAAAGGTAGTCAATACGAATGATAACAACAGAACAAAAAAAAGCGATAATCGAAGCTAATAAGCAAAATGATCAGGATACTGGTTCTCCTGAAGTTCAAATATCTCTTCTAACAGCCAGAATTGATGATCTGAATAACCATTTTTCTACTCATAGAAAGGACTTTCATTCCAGAAGAGGTTTGATTGGTCTGGTAAATCAGAGAAAGAAACTTTTGGATTATCTCAAGAAGAAGGACATTACCAGATATAGAGAGCTGATTCAAAAATTAGGACTTAGAAAATAATTCTAACCAGGATACGAAATGGCATATACATATAAAGCCACTATCGGTGGTGAAGAGCTTAAGATAGAAACAGGCAACTGGGCCAAGCAAGCGGATGGTGCTGTTGTTTACCGAATAGGAAACCTGGTCCTGCTTGCCACGGTTTGTGCAGCTGAAGAACCCAGAGAAGGCCAGGACTTCTTTCCTCTCACCTGCGAATACGTAGAAAAAATGTATTCGGTTGGAAAGTTTCCGGGCGGTTATATAAAAAGAGAATCCAAACCAAGTGAGCAAGAAATTCTACTTTCAAGGATTATCGACCGACCGATTCGTCCTCTTTTTCCGGAAGGATATTTTTCTGAGGTACAGTTAATTGTCACCGTCCTTTCCGCAGACAAACAGGTCTCTGTTCAGGGACATGCTCTGAATGCTGCAAGTTGTGCACTTGCAGTATCCAATATTCCTTTTTCTTCTCCTATTGGTGGAGCAAGAGTTGGAAGAATTGATGGAGTAATCAAAATAAATCCAACAAACGAGGAAATGCTGAAATCTGACCTGGATATGGTGGTGGCAGGAACAGCAGAATCCATTGTGATGATTGAAGGCGAAGCTAAGGAATTAAGTAATGCTGAACTTCTCGAAGCCTTAAAAGAAGCCCATGAATACATCAAACAAATTGTTGGAATGCAAAGGGAAATAATTACTCAGGTAGCTGCAGAAGAAAATAAGCGAACTGTTAATCTAAAGATTATTAATCCGGAATTAAAAGAGAAAATTCGTGTCTTTGCTTTTGACAGAATTTCAAAGGCAAATCGAAATTCTGATAAACTCACAAGAAATAAAGATATTAAAGATATTAACCAGGAAACTCTGGATTACTTTAAATCTCAAAATGTAAGTGAAGAGGAATTAAAAGATGTTAAAAATTATCTTCATGAAATTGAAGCAGAAGTTGTAAGGGATTTAATATTTACTGAAGGTCTCCGTGCAGATGGTCGTAAATTGGATGAAATCCGTCAGATTACCTGCGAATTGGATGTGCTTCCCAGTGCTCATGGTTCAGCTGTTTTTACCAGGGGACAGACCCAATCTCTGGGTGTAGTAACTCTGGGAACCGTAGGGGATATGCAGAAATATGAAAACCTGGAAGGGCAAAAAGAAAAGCAGTTCATGCTGCACTATAATTTTCCGCCCTATTCGGTTGGAGAAGTAAGACGTTCTTCCGGTCCGGGAAGAAGGGAAATCGGTCACGGTCATCTGGCTGAAAGATCCTTGAAAAATATTCTTCCGGATTTTAATGAATTTCCTTATGTAATTCGCATCGTTTCTGAGATTTTAGAATCTAATGGTTCCAGCTCTATGGCAACTGTCTGTAGTGGAACTCTGGCTCTTATGTCCGGTGGTGTTCCTATTAAAGCACCGGTAGCCGGTATCGCGATGGGACTTATTACGGGTGCGAATAACCAATACGCTATTCTTTCTGATATCGCCGGTATTGAAGACCATTTTGGTGATATGGACTTTAAGGTGGCGGGTACACGTAAGGGAATCACTGCATTCCAGATGGACTTAAAGGTAAAAGGTATCAGCTTTGAGATTATGCTTGATGCTTTTAGTAAAGCTGAAAAAGGCAGGATGCACATTCTTTCTGAAATGGAACGTTATATTTCAAAAGTAGCTGATTCTATTTCGGAACTGGCTCCCCGGATTTCTTTTAAAACCATTCCCAAGGACAGAATCGGTGAGTTGATAGGTCCCGGTGGTAAGAACATTCGAGCAATCATTGAGAAAAGTAAATCTGAGATTAATATCGATGATGATGGGAGAATTACCATTGCCAGTCCAAATCAAGATTCTGCAAACCTTGCTTCTCAATTAATTGATGGAATCTTTGCAGAGGTTGAGCCCGGCAAGATTTATGAAGGGGTGGTGAAACGAATTGCTGATTTTGGAGCTTTTGTTGAGATACTTCCCGGTAAAGAAGGACTCTGTCATATTTCTAAACTGGACACCAAGCGCGTAGCCAAGGTTCGGGATGTGGTTAAGGAAGGAGATGTAATTCGCGTTAAGGTATTAAACCTTGATAGAAGCGGAAAAATTGATTTATCCAGAAAGGATGCATTGAATACAGAATAAACACCTGTTTGGATACCCTTCAAAACTCGGAATTGTAAGCGAACCATCGATGGTTCGCTTGCTATTCGAAAAAATGAGGATTTATCTGTTTAGATTACTTAAGGTTTTACTTGAAACTTTTAGTGCCCTAAATATGCTTAAATTTAATTTCTGAAAAAGCAGAAAAATTTAAAGGATATAAAACAGGCCCGTTTTCTCTCCAATATGAAAGATACAGTTTTAAAACATACACTTCCCAATGGTTTAACCATTCTTTTCCAAAAAGCTCCCTATACAGCCAGTGCTTCTATTGGTGTCTGGATAAAATTGGGTTCCAGTCTTGAAGAACATAATGAACTTGGCTATACCCATTTTCTTGAGCATATGCTGTTTAAGGGTACAAAAAAAAGAACAGCTAAAGAACAGGCCGAAGAAATTGAGCGAGTAGGTGGATACATTAATGCAGTTACGTCGCGAGAATATACTTACTTCTATGTAACTTTAATTAAAGATAGACTTGAACTCGGTCTGGATATCCTTTCTGACATGGTCTTTCAACCTCTTTTACGTGAGGCTGATATTCAAAATGAATCAGCGGTGATTATAGAGGAAATGAGAGGTTATGAAGATTCACCTGATGATTTTGTTTATGATTTTTATTTTCGTAATATTTTCTCCGGAGATTCTCTGGGAAGGGATATACTCGGAACAAGAGAATCTATTTCTTCTGTAACTGAAAAAAGCTTAAAAGCATTTTATAAAAAACATTATACTACGGATAGAATGATTCTTTCAATTTCTTCTTCTCATAGTGAGAAAGAAATTATAAATCTGGCAGAGAAATATTTTACCGAAATGAGACAGGTGCGTAGTAAAAAGAAAAATCTTCCCGTAGGAGTCGATAAGTCTTTTTCTACAAATTTTACTCGTCGAAAACTCGAACAGGTAAACTTCTTACTCGGAGCAGACGGATTTGCCAGAAATCTTTCCAGTATCATTCATCTGATTCTCTTTGCTACTATTATGGGAGGGGGCATGTCTTCCCGCCTATTCCAAAAAATTCGAGAAGAGAAAGGCTTGTGTTATAGTATCAATTGCTTTCCTTCCAGTTATTCAAGGACCGGTATTGTCAGTGTTTCCTGCGGAACTTCTAAAGAAAAGTTTGAATACTGTTTAGAATCAATTATGAATGAGTTGCGTCTTGTTAAGGCAGAAGGCTTTTCAAAAAGTGAACTGGAAGATGCGAAGAGCAACCAGATTGGAGCTATGTCCATCGGTTTTGAAGCCCCGGACCAGAGAATGACGAATATCGCACTACAGGAAATTTACTATAACCGATATTTTAGCTTAAAAGAACGGACAGATGCTATAAAGAAAGTGAAAATTGATGATTTACAGGAAACTATTGAAAAAATATTTTCTATAGAAAGATTACATTTTTCAGGAATTGGAGATTTGAGCAAATCCACAATTAATCGTATTGATACGAGTATTTGATGAAAGTAATTCCGATTAAGATAAAAAAGCTCCATCAGCAAGCTTCGTTACCTGAAAGGAAAACCCGAGAAGCGGCAGCGTATGATGTATCTGCCTGCTGTCCGGAACGGGAAATTGCCCTACCGTATGGCAAGGTTGTTTTAGTTCCCACAGGCATAGCTTTGGAAATTCCGATAAATTATGAAGCCCAGATTCGTCCGCGATCGGGTTTTTCTACAAGAAATGCAATTTTACTTCCGAATTC
Organism: Leptospiraceae bacterium; assembly: GCA_024233835.1. NCBI lineage: Bacteria > Pseudomonadati > Spirochaetota > Leptospiria > Leptospirales > Leptospiraceae > Leptospiraceae bacterium. Next base: position 167,473 of record JACKPC010000006.1, on the reverse strand, counting down.
TCCCGGTACTATAGATTCTGATTATAGGGGTGAAGTGTTCATCCCTTTACTGAATCTCGGTTCCGAGGAATTTTTTGTAAGTCACGGAATGCGCATCGCTCAGTTACTGGTTCGAGAATGCTTCGGGATTTCCTGGGAAGAGGTTGATGTTTTAGCTGATACGGAGCGTGGGAAGCTGGGATTTGGTTCTACAGGAACTCACTAATACAATACGAAAAATGCTTGTACGATTTAGAGGTTCTTTCGATAATAGATACTAATGGCTGCAAAGAAAAAGACAAGTAAGGCGAATAGTCCAAGATATCTGAAGCGTAGACCCAGTTATTTTGAATTGGATGCGGAAGAAAAGCCTTACATCCCTTATATCCTTTTAATTCTTGGTGTATTTACTTTTTTCTCCCTTATATCCTTTCATGATGGGCCGGAGATAAAAAACCTATTCGGGAAATTAGGTCATTATTATGCTTACGGACTTTTTTATATTCTCGGAAGAGGAGCCTATCAAATAGGACTTCTTATTATAATTTATGGCACACTTTTCTTTCAAAAGCGAAGCTTTGATCTGGTTCAGATTTTAATATCCTCTGTTTTAGTTATTCTCAGTACTTCCATTTATTTTAATATTTTTGAGGATAATCTTATTGATATTCGTGATGGTGGAGGACGTTTCGGAAGCTTTATTTCTGAGTTTTCGAGGAATAATATAGGAGCACCCGGACGTTTTATTTTTAATACCTGTTTCTTCCTATACGGCTATCTTGTTATCTTGAAGCATGTGCCCGGAAATATGGTGCATGAGTTTATGACTAAGGCACCTGAAAAGATCTGGGGATTTCGAATGAAGATTCAGAATAAAATATCTTCCTTCAGTACGAGAAAGGAAGGAGGAACCCTGGATCCCTTTACGGAAGAAATGGAAACTCGGTACAATCATGTTTCTCCTGATGATAGGGAAGAAAATCCTTCCTTTTTAGATAGGATAAAAAGGGCAACAGTTCATAGCTCACACAACGTTCCCTGGGTGGAAGTTCGAAAGGTTCAACCTAAGGAGCAAAGTGCAGGAAGGCCGGTTTATGAATCAGGTTACTCAGAAGTGTATACCGAAACTAATCCGGAATACAGGGTAAGTACAGTATATGAAACCTTTGAATTAAAAAGTAAAAATGATGATTCTGCTTATGAATTGGAGGAAGAAGATTATATAACTTCTGATTCTGAAAAACAGGTATATTTTCAGGAAACTCGTGGAGAGCTGGTTCAGAAATTAAATACTGCCTATAAACCTGAAACCGGTGTAGATTCAGAAGACGGAAATAAGACCTCTACTATTGCCAGTACTTTTGTTTTTCCTGCGAAGGAAGCAGAGAACGGGAATACGGGAGAAACCGAAGAAGGATTGAAATTAGAAGCCGATTCGGAAAAGTCTAAACCGGAAGTAAAAAAAGAAAAAGAATTTATCAATGATTCTCCTTCTTTAGTTCCTGATTTTAATTTAAAAAAGGATTATTTTATCTCTCAGAAAATCTTTAAATCCAATCCGGAAAAGAAAAAGAAGGGAATCGATAAACAGGAAGATGAGTTAAATACGGCTCGTAAAATTGAACAAATTATTCGGGAATATGGCTACGAGACCCGTGTAGTTGATTTTCAAAAAGGTCCGATTATTACACGTTATGAAATAACAATTCCGCAGGGAGTGAAATTATCGCGTATAACATCCCTGGCAGATGAGTTGAAACTTTACCTCGCTGTTAAGAGTATTCGGATTGTAGCTCCGATTCCGGGTAAATCGACAATAGGAATTGAGGTTCCGAATAAGAAAAGAGACGATGTTTTTTTGGGAGACATTATCAAGGAAACACAGCTTCTACAGGATTCTAGTGATCTGAAAATTATTCTGGGTAAGGGAATTTCCGGTAATAATGTTTCGATTGAATTGAATCGTTTGCCACACCTTTTAATCGCCGGAACTACCGGTTCGGGAAAATCGGTTGCGATGAACTCCATGATTTCATCTCTTATTTTTTCCAAGTCTCCGGAGGAATTGCGTTTTATCATGATAGATCCTAAAATGGTGGAGCTGGCTCTGTACGAAGATATTCCCCATCTTTTGATGCCGGTGATAACTGATCCTCGTAAAGCCAGTAAAGCTTTGGCCTGGGCGGTTCAGGAAATGGAAGCAAGGTATAATTGTGTTTCTGATCTAAAATGTCGCGATTTAAAGAGCTATAACTATAAAGTTGAAAATCGGATGTACACTCGTTCAGGTATTCGTCATCGAAAAATGCCATATATTGTAATTTGTATCGACGAGCTTTCGGATCTTATGATGGTATCCGGTAAGGAGTTGGAAGATTACATTACCAGGATCAGTCAGAAATCCAGAGCGGTGGGAATTCACCTGGTTATGGCTACTCAGAGACCTTCGGTGGATGTGATAACCGGTCTCATTAAGGCGAACTGTCCTGCAAGGATTGCTTTTCATGTAGCTCAGAAGACAGACTCAAAAATTATCCTCGATTATAATGGAGCGGATGCTCTATTGGGAAAAGGTGATTTCTTATATAAGTCTCCTACTTCTTCAGAATTGCAGAGAATCCAGGCTCCCTATATCACTGAAGAGGAAATTGAAAAAATTGTGAATGAATCTCAGAAGTTTGGAGCACCTGAATACGTTTCGATAAACCTTGAGGATGATCCCATTGCAGAGGTTTTTTCTGATGAAGACCAGTCTTTATTTGAGGAAGCCTGGGAAATCGTTCGAACAGAAAATAAAGCCAGTGCCAGTTACCTGCAAAGGAGAATGAGAATAGGCTATAACAAGGCGGCTCGTTTAATGGAGATGATGGAAGAAAAAGGGTATGTTGGGCCTCAGATCGGATCCAAACCGAGGGAAATTCTTCGTTCGTCCCTATAAATACCAATAAAAAATAGAAACTGATAAAGAAAAAACTTAACACTTTTTCTAGGCTGTAAAATGTAGTAAAAACGAAAGGCTAGGTTTTCTACATGTTTATTAACCTGAAAAAGCAAATGATAAGAATATCTTTTATGGTTTTCATCCTGCTTTCGGGGAGCTTAGGAGCGCAGGAGCACAATTGGAACTCTCCGGCAGAGGTTGTGAAAGAAATAAAAGAGAAATTTAAAGGTATTTCCTCTTATACAGCCAAATTTTCTATCGAAACTGCAACCAATATTCGGAAGAAATCTGTTAAAAGTGTAAATGGTACCTGTTATTATAAGTCCTCCGGAAAAGTTCGTTATGAATTTCAAAAACCTGCGGGTGATTTAATTGTATCTGATGGAAAAACCTTATGGATATATATTAAAAGTAAAAATGCCGTAGGGAAACAGGATTTAACGATTCAAAAGAAGAATAAAGCCGGTAAATTAATTTTTAGTGCAAATTCTAAAGAGGGGCTTTATCGCTTATTTCGAAAATATCACTATAAATTTGATTCTACAAAACAGCCCAGGAAGGGAGAGGATGGAAATCTTTACTTTGTTTTAGATTTAGAGCAAAGAGAAAAGATCGGAGGTTTTGAAAACATACTCCTTTTTGTAGATGCAAAAACATATTTAATTAAGAAGGCTATAGCCAGTGATTCAAGGGGTAAAACAACTACTTTGGAATTTTCTAATATAGCTTTAAATCAAGAATTAGAAGACGGACTTTTTAAATACCATATCAGCGGTAATTCAAAGATTGTGAATAACCCCCTGGTGAGTGATAATCAATAATTTGGAGTGATGGAGTAGGTAGTGAGTACAAAAAGAGTTGGACAGATACTTAGGGAAGCAAGGGAAGAAAGGCGTTTAACGGTAAGGGATGTTTCTAAAGATACAAATATTGCTATAAAGTTTATACTCGCTCTGGAGAATGAGGACTATTCTCAGTTTCCCGCTGAAACCTTTGCTATGGGGTTTTTAAAAACGTATTCTGATTATCTAAAATTAGATACTGCTTTTATAATGAATATGTATCGTGGGGAAAAAATGGAAGAAGCTCATGCCCCACTGGAAGAATTAACAAAACCTACCAAGCCTATAGTCAATTCAGTAAAAGGAGATCGAATAAAGGTAATAACAATTATGTTTATTATCTTTTTTATCCTTTTTGTAATTATCATATTTGGTGTGTTTTTAGATGATAGTAATAATGGAAGTATAGAATCCAAGACAGAACCTGTAGAAAAAAAAGAAAAACCGGTTGAAAGTGAAGCCCTAATACCAAAGAGCATAAGTTTTTCTGAACTTGCAGTTCCGGAAGGAAAATATGCTCCCTTTATTGTTACCCAGGAGAAAGGGGTCCGCTTTAGTGTGGGAAATAAGGAATGTCGTATCTTTATTAAAGAAGTAAAAGAATCAGCTGATGGAGATGTGGCTGTAATGGGTTTTAACATATTTCCTGATAAATATATTCACACATTTGAAGTAAGAGAAAATGCAACCAGTATTTTAAGTTATGAAGAACCCAAGCTGGCTTCATTACCCAAAAAAGTGTTTGTGAAAGCACAGGTTGTTACATTTCGTTCTGCAAAATTGTTGTTCTCTTTGGGACAGGAGGAGAATGCAAATACGGATTCCAATATTTCTTCCGGTGATGTACCTATTCAACTTACTTTAAAATTTGTAAAAACCAGTTTTGCTGAATTTGTTATTGATGGACAAAAAACTGAACAGGGAAGAATAAAAAAGGGAACTGTTAAGAAGTTAGAAGCAAAAGATCGAATTGAAATAAAAGTAATCGATGGAAGTGCGGTCGAATTAGAACAGAATGGACAGAATAAAGGTGCCCTGGGGAGGCCGGGACAGACTGTTAAAAAGGTTTATTATAAAGTTCCGGATTTATATGATAGTACAAAATACCAGATTAAAGAGTCCGGTGGTTGAATTTGTCTTCAAATTTAAAAACAAAAGAAAAGTCCTTTTATATTACAACACTCGGTTGTCCTAAAAATGTGGCTGATTCAAGGAGTATGGGAACTTCTTTATTAACAGGAGGGCTTTTAAAAGCAGATTCTCCTGACGAAAGCAAGTTCCATATTATTAATACCTGTACTTTTATACAAACAGCTACAGAAGAAACTATTGAAACTATCTTAGATGCTGCTAAAATAACAAAGCAAAATGGACAGAAATTAATTGTTGTGGGTTGTTTTGCTGAAAGATATCCGGGAGCTATAGAAAAAGATATACCTGAAGTAGACTTTTTTTTCGGTACCGGAAAATATGATAAAGCATTTGAATTAATAAAAGAAAAATTTCCGGAAGAGTTTATCCTGGAACCAAACTCTGATTTATTAAGAAGAGAAATTTTGTATGAAATAAAAGGGAAACCTTATTCTTATATAAAGCTTTCAGATGGTTGTAACCGGGCCTGTCATTTCTGTATAATTCCGAACTTGAGGGGAGAATACCGTGATGAAAAAGAAGAGGAAATTTTAAAACAAGTGAAACTTGCCTGTGAAAATGGATCAAAGGAGATTTGTTTAGTCTCCCAGGATTCTGTTTTTTACGGAAAAGATACTGATAAGTTAATAAGCTTACTTCATACTATATCCGGGATAGAAGGTTTGGAAATTCTGCGCTTATTATATTTATATCCGGATAAAAAAACCTATCGCTTGCTGGATGTTTTTAAAGAGAATCCTAAAATTGCTCCCTATTTTGAATCTCCTGTACAGCATGTTTCTGAGAGCGTTTTAAAGAACATGAATCGTACCGGTTCTTATTCTTTCTTTAAAGAGCTATTTACAAAAGCAAGAGAAGTTCCAGGCATGGAAGTTCGAACTTCTTTTATTCTCGGTTATCCCGGAGAAACAGCAAAAGATGTGGATTTATTACTGCGTTTTGTTGAAGAAATAAAGCCGGAAAAACTGGCCCTCTTTGCTTTTTCTCCTCAAGAAGATACGAAAGCTTTTAAATTGAAATCTACGGTTTCAAAAAAGGAAGCGGCCAGAAGAATTAACCTTGTAAGAGAAGTGTATCATCAGGTGCTAAAGGATATACATTTATCTCGAATGGGGAAAGAATATCCCTGTATCGTAGAAGAAAAAGAAAATGATTCACTTATAGTAAGACGTTTTCAAGATGCACCGGAAATTGATGAGATCGTTCATATAGATGAATTTAGTGGAGATATTAAAATTGGTGATATCGGAAAGGTACGTATAGACTCTTTTCTTGAATATGATATGACCGGTACCTGGATAAATTGACATGGATAGAAATATAATAAATTTCCCAAATTTCTTAACGGTCATGAGGATTATCCTGGTGCCATTCTTTATTTATTTTTTATTTTTAGAGAATACCTTTTATAAGGTAATGGCCTTTGCTATCTTTTTGTTAGCTTCTATAACAGATCTTATAGATGGTTATCTTGCCAGGAAATGGAAACAGGAAACAGAATTTGGAAAGTTTTTAGATCCGCTGGCTGATAAGATTCTGGTAATCGGAGCTTTTGTTACATTTATCCTGCTGGATGAACAGATTGAAACCTGGATGGTTTTACTCATCATTTTAAGGGATATGTTGATAACTTCTCTTCGTTATATCGGCATCAAGCAGAATAAATCAATTCGTACTACTCGTATGGGAAAGATAAAAACAACCTTTCAAATGGGGGCAATTTTACTTATCCTTTTATTTTTTATGGTTGTTCGCACCGGAAAAACTAAGGAAATTAATAATATTTTTGCTGAAGGTCGGATTCAAGGAAAAAGTGGTTTCCAAATAGCTAATGAAAACTATACTCGCTTTGCAAGGGGAGAAATTGTTATTTCCCAAAACCAAAAATATTTAGAAGGACTTGCTACTTTTTTACCTTATTATGTAATGTTAGCAACAACGATAATCACAGTTCTTTCCGGGATTCGTTATTTATACTCAAATCGAGAATTATTAAGCTCAGAGTCCTTGAGAGCTATTTTAAAAAATACAAAGAAGGTTTAATTATGAATCTACAGGAATTATTATTTAAGACAATTGATTCTGAACCCTTATCTGAGAATGAAACATATTACCTTTTATCTGAGGTTATGAAAGGAGAGGTTTCGGAAATTTTTCTTTCAGCCTGGTTGACTTCTATGAGAATGAAGGAAGAAACCCGAGATGAACTTCTGGGGGCTGTGCGGGCTATGTTGGAATATGCCCAAAAGCCTGCCAGGAAATTCTCCTTTGAATTTATTGATACCTGTGGAACCGGTGGAGACGGTAAAAATTCGGTGAATGTGTCTACTCTCTCTGCAATTATATTAGCTTCTATGGGAATAAAGGTTGCCAAGCATGGAAATCGTTCGGTATCCTCTCTTTGTGGTTCCAGCGATCTATTGCAGGCTCTCGGATTTGATATTAATGCTGTCCCGGAAGTAATCGAACAAAATCTCGAAAGAAATGGATTTACCTTTTTATTTGCACCCAATTGGCATCCAGCCATGAAACATGCAGTGAATGTAAGAAAAACACTTGGCTTTAGAACCATTTTTAATCTTCTGGGCCCCTTATCTAATCCATTTCGACCCAGTTATCAGGTTGTAGGTGTTTTTTCCAGAGATGTTCTGTCAAATGTGGCGTATGTGCTGGAAAAAATAGGCTTAAAGGGTGGAATCGTTTGTCACTCGGAGGATGGATATGATGAGTTTTCTCTCTTTGCTCCCACCGAATATATTTTATTTAAAAATGGGCAGAAAATTCATAATTACTTTGAACCCCAGGAATTGGGACAAAAGTATACAAATCCGGATGATGTAGTTTGTAATACAAAAGAACAATCGATTGAATTAGCTCGTATGATTTTAAGGGGAGAAGAGCATACTGCCAGCCACAAGGTAGCCTTAAATGCCGGTGTATCCCTTTATCTCCTGGATAAGGTAAATTCCATTAAGGAAGGTTATAAGGTAGCTCTCGGACATTTACTTTCCGGTAAGCCCATGCAATACTTTCAATCTATTATAAATAAATGATTGAAAAAAAGAAGCTTATAAAAAGGATATTAATATGTATTTAGCTTTCCAATTCGCTATATTACTGGCCGAGCAGGCACAGAAAGGGCAGGGAGGATCGATTTTTTCATCCCTTGTTATCATCCCTATCATGATGGTATTTATGTATTTCCTTGTAATTCTTCCCAATCGAAAAGAAGAAAAGAAGAAGAAGGAAATGATTGATAGTCTGGCAAAAGGGGATCAGGTTGTGACTATGAGTGGAATTCACGGGAAAGTCGTAGAATTTCGCGATAATAATGAAAGTATCGTCCTGAATATCGCAAAAGATACAAACGTAGTTTTTAGCACCAGTTCAATTGTAAAAAAGAAGCAATAAAACTCTATGAACTTCTGGAAGTTCCTCCCTCTTATTACGATTCTTGTTTTTTTCTCATTTTCTAATTTTGAACTTCGTTCTGAGGATCTCGATTTCTTGGATAAGGTGATGGAAAAAAAACCATCGGCTAAAAAAAAGAAGAAGTCGAGTAAGGAAGGAGAAGTTCGTAAAAAGAAAAAGAAGAAGCCTATTGAGGTTGAAGAACCGACAGAAGTAGTGGATGAGCCTGAATCTCAAGCATCGGAAAATAATGGTTGGATTCGGGAAGATATTCAAATGAATGAGAAGTTTATTCCGGGATATGGTAAGGTTTATCAAAACTTACCGGATGAAGGTACTCCCGGAAAGGAAACCACGAATCCTGATAAAATAGAAAAAAAAGAAGAACCTACCACGAAAGAGCCAAAGAATCGGGATTCTGTTTCTACCTGGGATACTATTCTTTCCTATAAAAAATATTTTCTCGTATTTGGAATTATTTTACTTTTTGCCGTTTACCGGTGGAAGTTTGCTAAAAATAAAGGAAATTCTCCTGGAACTATCCGGAGATATAAAAACTAATCACTAAACAAAAAGGAGCGTCGATTTGAAATCGCCATTTTGGATATTCTTGCCAGTTGTGGTGTTATTGGCATCGCTACTCGTTCTCTACCCGAATTTTGCGGAAAGAGAGTTGGAACTGGTTATTCATCCGGATTTTAAAAATACACCGGCAGAAGAGCAGAAAAGTTTACTGGATCGCTTCAAAAAAAGATGGGATACTGATTACAACTCAGGAAAGGTATTAAAGATAACCCCGGCTATCGGAGATACAATACCGGAAACCGGGAAATTTACTGTAGTTGGTCGCTTCCTTACAACTGCATTTATTAATAAAATTTCTCAAGAAAATATTAAGCTTTTTTTAGAATCTAAAAATATTCTCAAACCCCTTGCTGTAGAGAATTTACTCAAGGATGGGAAATCACTTTCAGTAAAGTTGGGACTGGACCTTCAGGGAGGAATGCGGGTTGTCCTGAAAGGAAATTTCGATGGTTATGTTTCGAAGTTAAAAGATATATATTCTAAAGAAATAGAAACTTTGAAAAAAACAATCAATGATCCCAAGGCTTCGAAAGAAGAAAAAAATAAAGCCAAAGACAGATTGGAACTTATTGAGGAAGGTTTTGTTTTATCTCCAGAAAGGAAAATTAACGAGCTGGAAAAAGCGAAACTTATCATAGAAAACCGTCTTACAAACCAGAACCTGACTGAACCTCAGGTGCGTATTCAAAAAGAACAGGAAGCGGTGGAAGTATCTTTACCCGGAGTTGCCAACTCAAAACAGATTCTGGAAATATTACAAAGTACTGAAACTGTTGAATACAGACTTGAAGAACCAAAACCAAATTCTTCTACCAGTTTCGTATCGAAGATTCATCAGGAAGAGTCAAAACTTTTGGACGCCGGAAAGCGGGAAGAGACTGAAATTGTTCAATTTCAGAAGCTAGTTAAAAACCGTGTGGGTAAAGAAGCTTTACAGAATTATTTGGAAAGGATGGAAGATAAATACCAGATCCCAAAAGATAAATATCGTCTCTTTACTTATTGGGCAAGGGGGAGTCGTAAGGATTCTGAATTGCTTCCGAGAAGATTTATAGTTTTAGAAAGAGCGATTGCATTGAGCGGTAATGATCTTACCGAGGCAAGACCCTATTATAATTCCAATTCTTATGCCTACTCCGTATCTTTTAGTTTAACACCGGAGGGTGCAGATAAATTTTTTAAACTCACTTCCAATAATAGGGGAAGGAATCTTGCGATTGTCTGGGGAAACAAAGTTGTTTCTGATCCTTCCATTAATGATCCGATTGCCGGAGGACATGCTGAAATTACCGGGAGTTTTAACCAGGAAGAGGCAACAAGACTTTCAAACGTGATTAGTGAAGGGGCATTACCCATAGAATTAACTGTATTAGAAATTCGCTTTATTGGACCTACACTCGGGATTGAATCTATCGTTGTGGGTATTAAATCGGTGGCTATCGGTTTTATCTTAGTAATGTTGTATATGTTTCTTTATTATAAGCTGGCAGGAATTGTTGCTGATATCGCACTATTAGCTAACTTGATTATTCTGATGGCTCTTTTAACTCTCATGGACTTTACCATGACTCTTCCGGGTTTTGCCGGTGTGATTTTAACTGTTGGTATGGCGGTGGATGCTAACGTGATTATCTATGAGAGGATTAAAGAAGAAATATTGGATGGCAAGAGCCTTTCTTCTGCTGTGACTCTCGGGTTCCAAAACGCATTCTGGACAATTTTTGATGCAAACATAACTACTTTGATTGCAGGTATTTTGATGATACGCCTGGGAAATGGTCCAATTAAAGGTTTTGCCATTACATTATGTTGGGGGATTATTACTTCTATGTTTACCTCTCTCCTTTTCAGTAGGATTATGATGGAAGCCCTTGTAAATAAACTGGGAATTAAAAAGCTATCAATTGGTTTTAAAAACTCGGAGGTAAAGAATGTTTGATTTTTCTAAATATAAATATGCATCTTTAATTTTTTCCGGGGTTTTAGCCCTGGTCTTTTTATTGGTTACATTTATTGTTTTTGGTGGTTTTGCCCACTCTCTTGATTTCGATGGGGGTTTGAGAACAACTATAAATTTTCCTTCTTCAACGAAAAAAGAATCAGTAGAAGTTTTTTTTAAGAAACAGGGTATCGAGGCTCTTGTTATACAACTAAACGAAGATTTGGCTAAATCCAGGATAAATTATCAAATTGATATAGGTCTGGACGCGCTTCAGAAGATTCGTAATTATAACAAGGAAAATGTTTCTCAAGCTATAGTACCGGAGAAAAAAGAAGAGCCGGCGAATAAGGATAAGGTTCCTGTTGATAAAACAAAAACTCCTCAACAAGAAAAGCCTATAGAAGTAAAAGAGGAGCCAAAGCCTGTGAAACCCAGAGCTGATGTAGATGAGTTTATCATAATGCTTAAGCATGGTTTTCAATTAGAAGAAGAGCAAATATTAAGCGCTGACCAGGTAGGGGCTATTGTTGGGGGAGAGTTAACTTCAACCGGTATATCTCTTTTAGTCTGGACTGTGGTAATCATGACTCTTTATTTGAGCTTTCGCTTCCAATTTAAATTTGCTTTAGGTGCCTCTCTGGCAGTGATTCATGATTTGATTCTTTCTCTGGCTTTTATTGGTGCTTTCCAGATTAAACCCAGTGTGCCGATCATTGCAGCTCTTTTAACCATCATGGGTTATTCCATTAACGATACCATTGTAATTTTCGATAGGATAAGAGAGAATACTTCAGAGAAAATCAAATATTCCTTTTCACACCTGATTAATATATCTATTAACCAGACTTTATCGAGAACCATCAATACTTCTATGGCAACTTTAGTTTCTGTTTTAGCTCTGGTTATCGGTCAGGCCAGTGAATTATTAGATTTTGCTTATGTAATTATTTTTGGTATATTTATCGGAACCTATTCTTCTATTTTTATAGCAGCCCCGGTAGTTGAAATTTATTCAAACTATCAGGAGAAACGTAAAAATGCAACTCCGGTAGTGAAAGCCAGCACTTAAGCAGATGTATCTTGAGAGAATAGGGGAGCAACGATACCAAAAAGTATTAAATCTTCTCTCTTCTCTTTCTTTCGAGGCTATGGGGTATTCTTCTCCCAATCCTCCCGTAGCCTGTGTTCTAACCGACCCGGATGGCAAAATTCTTTCCTATGGGAATACTCAGCAGGATGGTAAAGATCACGCGGAGAGAGTGGCTTATAAATCCTTAAAGGGGGATTGGAAAAACAGACACATAGTTTTTGTTACTCTTGAACCCTGTTCTCATACCGGAAGAACTCCTCCCTGCCTTGATTTGGTTTTAGAAAATGAAGCTCTTGCCTTATACTACGGCGTAAGTGATCCTAATCCTGAAGTTCGAAAGAGGGATGGTTTGCAAGAATGTAGTCTGAAAGGAATTTATACAGAAAGCCTTTATGAAATTCGTCAAATAGCCCTTGCATTTCTCAAAGGTTTTCTTTCTCGAATTGAAACCGGAAAGCCCTATTGTTTTTTTAAAGCTGCCGTATCAAAAGAAGGATATTATGTTTCTCTTCCCAAAAAGCAGGAAGCTATTTCTTCACCTGAATCTTTTGCTCTCAGTTCTTTATTGCGTTCCAAAGTCGATGCGGTGCTTGTTGGGCCGGGAACGGTATCCTGTGATATTCCGGGACTTAATTATAGAAAACCAGATTTTTATGAGATAGATGATGTAAGTCCGCGTTTTTTTCGAGAAGAGCACGAGCCACCGACGGGTCACCTGCAACAAAACATATTTTACCGGGAATTACTGGCCTGTTTGAAAAATAAGGATTCTCGAGAAAGAAGAGAAGAAGAAAATTACCAGCCGTATCGGGTCTTTTTTTTGCCGAAAGATAGTAGATGTATAGAACCCCTTCTAAATAAGCAGGAAAATATAAACTTTCTATATTCTTCAAAAAAAGCTATATTTATATTGCCAAAAGATTCTAATATATCCCGGACTCAAAAAGAAAGGATGCAAATTCTCAGTAACTTTGACTTATGGGAATATTCAAAAGATACGTTAGAAAATACTATCTATGAGCTTGGAATAAAATTGAAATGGAATACAGTTTTATTAGAGGGTGGAAATTTTCTTTACAGTTTATTTGCTTCCTGCAAAGGTAGAGGAGAGTTTATTCAGATTCAATCTCAGGCAAAAGAAATTGAGCAGGGTTTAAAACCTGTGATTCCTTTTCATGGATTAGTTCGAAAAAATACAATTACTTTAAAGCAGGATACCTGGAGTATCTATACAATATGAGTCTTCATTTTTTTTTAGGTAAGCAGGTTGAACTATCGGTAGTTCGCTTACGAAGAGTTATGCTAAAAATTACACAAACTTTATTGATGGAATAGGAGTATGCAAATTTTTTATTTTATAAATAGAACATAAAAGCAGATAGATATCTTGTTGACTAACTTAGATTAAAAGAAAAAATTATAATAATCTTATGAACGCCCTTTTGAAAACTGATAAATTACGAACACGAGTCAATAATGAGCTCGATGAAAATCAAAGGATTGAATTAGGGCAATTTATGACTTCCACGAATATTGCATCCTTTATGGCATCATTATTTCCTTCCATAGAAAATAATAAAATAAGGTTATTGGATCCTGGAGCAGGTATTGGAAGTTTAAGTATTTCTTTTATTAATAAATTTATAAAGTTGAAAGGTAATTTGAAAATAGACCTTACAACTTATGAAATTGATCCAATAATGATAAAATATTTAAAGAAAAATCTCTCAGAATATCAAGAAGAGGCTATCTTAAATAATTGTTCTTTATCTTGGAGCAACATTGAAGAAGATTTTATAAATAATGCATCGGCAATGTTACTATCCAAGGAAAGTTTATGGAGTGAAGGAGTGAAAACATTTACCCATTGTATAATTAATCCTCCATATAAAAAAATATCAAGTTCATCTCGTCATAGAAAGCTATTGAGATTGCTGGGAATCGAAACTGTAAATATGTATTCAGCTTTCATTGCATTGTCTATTCTTCTTTTAGAAGACAAAGGTTACTTAGTTGCAATAATACCTAGAAGTTTTTGCAATGGTCCATATTATCGCCCTTTTAGAGAGTTTATTTTAAATAACACCGCAATTAAGAAAATTCATTTATTTAAGTCAAGAAGCAAAGCCTTTAAGGATGATAATGTTTTACAGGAAAATATTATCTTAGCTTTACAAAAAAATGGAATTCAAAGTGATGTTGAGGTTTCAATATCAACAGATGACTCTTTCAATGATATTAATAATTCTACATATCCATTTCAAAATATAGTAAAAAAATATGATAAGGAACGTTTCATTCACATTCCAACTTCAAAAAAAGATATTTCAAACTTACCAGATGTATTTAATAATTCCCTTTCAGATATTGGAGTAAATATTTCTACTGGCCCAGTAGTAGATTATAGAATAAAAGATAATTTAATACAAATGCCCAGAGAAGGAACTGTTCCTCTTTTGTATCCCTGCCATTTCAAAAATAATATCTTTATTTGGCCTATTGAAGATGGAAAAAAACCAAATGCTATTATTAATAATTCTGAAACAAAAAAATGGCTATACCCAAATGGTTTTTATACTGTAGTAAGACGCTTCTCAACAAAAGAAGAGAAACGCCGAATAGTTGCAAATATTGTTGATCCAAACAAACTCGGAAATTCAGATAAAATTGGTCTGGAGAACCACTTGAATGTTTTTCATAATAATAAAAAGCCATTAACTGAAAATATGGCAAGGGGCTTAGCTGTTTACCTCAATTCAAGTTTAGTTGATAATTATTTTCGTCAATTTAGTGGTCACACTCAGGTGAATGCAACAGACTTAAAATTAATTACATATCCAAGTAAACATGTTCTTGTAAAACTTGGGGAATGGGCTATTTCCCAAATAAACATATCTCAAGAAATTATCGACAGAAAAATAGGAAGTATCCTATAATGAAACACAATAGTCCTCAAGTATATATTGACGATGCTTTAGAGATACTAAAATTATTGGGAATGCCTCGTGCACAACAGAATGAACGATCTGCACTTTGCTTATTAGCTTTATTGAATTTAACCCCCGGCAAGAAGTGGAATCAATCTGAAAATCCATTAATAGGTATTACTCCTATCATGGATTGGGTGAAAGAGCATTATAAAAAAGAATATGCCCCGAATACACGGGAAACATTCCGTCGCCAAAGCATGCATCAATTTGTCGATGCAGGTATTGCTCTTTATAATCCTGACAATCAGAGCCGTCCAGTAAACAGTCCTAAAGCAGTTTACCAGATTGAAGATAATGTATTAGTATTATTAAAATCTTTTAGAACAAAAAAGTGGAAAACAAACCTTAAAATTTACCTTTCAAAGCAAGAAACATTAGCTGAACGATATGCAAAGGAGCGTGAGCAAAGTAAAATAGCTATTAAAATTGCTCAGGGAAAAAGAATTACTCTTAGTCCAGGAAAACATAGTGAATTAATTCGAAGTATTATTGAGGAATTTGCTCCCCGCTTTGTTCCTGGAGGTATTTTAATATATGCGGGAGATACAGGAGATAAGTGGGGATATTTCAATAAGTCATTATTAACTAAACTTGGCGTAATCGTTGACTCTCACGGAAAAATGCCAGATGTAGTTTTATACTGCAAAAAAAGAAACTGGCTGCTCTTAATTGAATCTGTTACCAGTCATGGACCGGTTGATGGTAAACGGCATGTAGAATTAACTCAATTGTTTTCAAAGTCAAAAGCTGGACTTGTATATGTAACAGCTTTTCCTAACCGATCCATAATGGGGCGTTATCTTACTGAAATAGCATGGGAAACTGAGGTTTGGGTTGCAGATGCACCTTCTCATCTCATCCATTTTAATGGTGAAAGATTTTTAGGTCCATATATAGAATGAAATACAGTGCAATTCTTCGCATAAAAGAGCGTATGAAAAATTTCCGCCAAGATATGAAGCTGCGGAAAATTCTCATGACGCTCGGGACGTTCGAGGATATACTATACAATATGAGGTCAGTATGTTTACAGGAATAATTGAAACAACCGGAAAAATAAGAACGATTGAAGATACGGGAGAAGGAAAAGTTCTTACTGTGGAAATTAACTTCCCGGAAATGGATTCCAAACCCGGAGATTCCATTGCTATCAATGGAGTTTGCCTGACTGTAACAAAAATTCAGGAGGAAAAGCTATACTCTTTTTATGCGTCTTATAAGACTCTGGAACTGACGAACCTTGGAAAACTGGGTGTTGATAATCTTGTGAATACAGAACGAGCAGTGAAAGCGTCTCAGCGTCTCGGAGGTCACATTGTTCAGGGACATGTGGATGGGATTGGTAAAGTCATTAGAAAAGAAATTCGGGATGGGGGAAAGGTTTATTGTTTTATTATAGAATGTTCGGAGGAGCTGGCCCGGTATTTCATTGAAAGAGGCAGTATTGCAGTGGATGGAATTTCTTTAACAATTGTATCCTGCGAGAAAAGCAAATTTGAACTTGTGTTAATTCCGGAAACTATAGAAAAGACAAATGCAAAAAATTGGATGGAAGATTATACAGTAAATCTCGAAACGGACATTCTTGCCCGTTATGTAGAGAAGCTTATGAAACCCTAAATTTAATTCTTATTTAAAAGTTCATCAATGTCGGAATCATCATCACTATGATATTTCGCTTGAAAATCTTTATTGCTCATGATCTGGAAAAACAAATCCAGCTTGGCTAATTTAAAGACGTTATGAATCATTGGTTTTAAACCAAAAAGAATCAGATTACCTTTCGCATTTTTGGTAGCGTTGAGAGATTTGATTAGAGAACCTATTCCGGAAGAATCTATATAATCAAGATGATTCATGTCAATTGCCAGAGAAGGACTCTTTTTATTTGAAAGCTGGGACTGAAATAAGTTTTCGAAGTCTTCAACGCATTCTATGTCAAATTTACCATGAACCTCGATAATCTGTATTTCCTCCAGAACTTTGAGTTTTAACTCCATAATACCTTACCTTTTAGCCTATTTCCTGATTACTCTTTGCATATTAGAAAACTTGGAATGAAAAATGTAAAGTAAATTTATTTGTATTATGAGCTTTTTTAGATCTTATATTTTTCATTCTGAAACTTAGCTCTGTTTTTCACTTCTATTAAGATATAATATCTTTTATCCGAAAAATAGAGTAAGGCGAGAGTGAGTTTTGAATTCTTTAAAATCAGCTAAAGCTTTATTTTTGCAGGGAAAACTGGATCAAGCAGAGTTTTTATTCCTGAAGAATCTCGAAATAGAAGAGGAGGCAGAAACTTTTTTATTTCTGGGTATGATTCAAGTTCAGAAGAAGGATTATGAATCTGCCTATCATTTTCTAATAAAGTGCATCGAAAAAAATCCGGATGATGGAAACGCCTGTAATGAATTGGGAGTAGTATGCCTTCGGGAAGGCAAAGAAAAGGAAGCTGTATACTGGTTGAAGCGAGCTGTTCTTTCTTTGAAAAATGATGCAAGGCACGTCTCTTTATACAACCTCGCTATTTTGTATAAAATCTGGAACCGACCGGAACGCTCTTTACAGTATATTCACAGGGCCCTAACTCTCGAACCGGATTTCAGGGACGCTCTATTGTTAAGAGAAGAATTACTTTCTATCTGAAGAGTTTTCTCCTGAAAGCCCGGGGAGACTATTTTCTTTCAGATTCTGTGAATAGGCCTGTGGAACTTTTACATCAAACGTAAATGGAAAATTTTGTATAGGATAAACATTTTCTTTATATTTTAACTCAATTTCCTCTCCCTTTTCTTCTAAAAATCCGGACAAAAACGTAGAGGTGTTTCTATCGAATCTATACTTTAAAAACTTTTCCTTTTTCTTCTGACAAAATAATTCCCCTTTTTCATCCAGGAATAAGTTCAGCTCATCCAAAGAAAACTGAGTACCATTGTCCGCTTCAAAATACAAACCCTGAGAGGTATTTGCATAGTTATGTATATAAAAAGGATAATGTTTACAGGTTAGATAGCCAATTTCTGTGAAGTTTCCATACCGGTTCAGGATATAAATGCCTTCTTCATCCTCCTGCATGTTCTGTTTAAAAAAATTCAGGACTTTATCCTGCTTTATTTCATTATTACGAAAGATCCATTTGCCGGTTTCGTTTATGATTATTTCACTATTGAAGCGTCTTGGAGCCGGTTTATTATCCATAATTCCAGAGACTCGAATTCTTCAATTTTTGAAAAGAGAAAAAAAGATTTTGTTTTTAGTAAATAATTTAATTATTTTTATGAATTATTCTTGAAATGATTTACGCTTTACTATTCAATACTTAGAATTAATTCTCGAAAGTAGAGAGCAAATGGAAGAATCAGAATTCAACAGGAAAAACCGCGAAAACATACTCCGAATCGGCTTTTGCACCCTGGATGAAATAGAAGAAAAAGTAAAGGCTTTTCGGATTATGAACCAGAATGCTGCTAAAAAACGTTATCTTATCACCAGGGAATCTATACGTGATAGCTCCGGAAAAATGGTTATTCCGAAAGCAGCTGAAATCGATATCTCGGCCGCTAAACTTCTCAGAAGAAACTTTAAAGGTGATACTATTTTTAAAACTTTTCAACCGGATGAAGGTATCGTAATCATATCAGACATGGCTTCGATGGAAGGAGTTTCTCTTACCATGGATATTGTTACCCAGATTATGAATCTGGGTGGAGGAGCCTATGAGGGATTCATTGATAGGGTAGATAGTTTTACCGATTTCATACAGCATTTAAAAAAAGCCCTGTTTCCCAAATTAATTATTATAGGGTATATTCCCAGGGAAAGAATTCAAAATGAATTAATTAATTTTGTAAGAGTGAAGAGGATAGATAGTTATCTCAGGGTTCTTGAGGTAAATCACAGTATTCAGAAGCCCCAGGGCTATTTTCCCAAAATTAAGCAGGTTTCCATTTCTCAGGATGATCCTAAAAGCTGGGGAAGATTTGTTCTGGAAATTATAAGAGAGTATACAAGGCCATACCTGATTGAACAAATATAGCCCTGTTTTTGGGCTTATACTTTGTAGTAATCCAGGTTATCCTGTAGTTTTTTAGGAAGTCCACCCGGGAGATTCTGGTATTTTCTATACCGAGTCTCTTTTTCTTTGAACTCACGGTTTCTCACATTGATGAAGCGGTTGTGAACATCTAAGAATGCCGGCATTTTACAGACCCTCTCTCTAACATCGTTGGTAAATGGTATATGTCTGTAGAACATGTTCCTGACGATTTTATTGAGTTTCTGGATACCTTCGGATTCTGATTTAATCCAGTGGCCATAGTCGTTAATAAAACGGTCTTTATGGCTTCTGAACCTGCGGAATTCTTCGGTGATTTTCTCTTTGAGTTCAATGGAAAGGTCTTTATTCTTCTTATAGAATTCAGCGTAGTCATTGTAGGCCGAGGTAATAGAAGGGGTTCCTGGGTCTATCCAATCTACACCGAGGATTTCTTTGGTCAATTCCCAGCGGAAACCACCGATGGCATCGGTTAACATCGAAGCCAGATCCTGGGTAATAAAACGAGGAATAATAATTCTTCCTTTACTTTCCTTAGAACCGGCACCTCTATAAGTTGAAAGTACCTGCCACATCATGATTTTTTCACCGATAGAAGGGACAAAAATGAAATCGGGTAGGACTTCTGTTTGAACTAATTCATTTCGAATTCCCAGATCGGGTTCGTTATAGATAACTTCACGGTAAAAAGCTGTATAGTCAATGGCCATGATAGCCTTGAGTGTATCGATCAGCATTTTGGAATCAACTATACATTTTTCCAGGGGATAGATAATGTGATACTTGGTGAGGATAGGTAAATGAGAAGCCGGCGAACCTGTGGTTAACCTGACATTCGAGATATACATAGAATTGATTTCATATTTTAATCTGGCTTCCCCATTATCAACATCCGGTGGGAGATCGGATTCCTTTTTATACTGAGAATTTCGATTGTCGGCTTTCACCTTATCAAAGAAAGTCTGTCCCAGTTCATCAAGAGAGGTAGTGAATTCTTTTCTGTAAATTTTCTCTAACCAGTCTGTTCCGTCAAAGGTCATTACCAGATTATCCCTATAGGTATCTTTTTTCTCTACCTGTTGGTGAAGAAAAATAAGCTGTTCATCCTCCAGAAGGGTTTCATCGAAATAACCAAATTTTAGCATCATTTCAATGGGTCTTGGAACTTTTTTATTACTCTGAAGGTATTTGAGAAAGGATTTTTCATAAGCTTCCCAATACGTTTTGGTAAGATTTCTTCGTATCTTCCTGGCATCCGGATCCGGATCGAGTGGGTTCTTTAGAGATTTCATTTTCAATACAAGAGAAGAATACTCTTTTACCCTTTCGATTTCTATGCCTGCATAGTTCAGGATCTTGCTCGCTGAATTTTCCAATTCTTTTTTAATGGCTGCTGCATCCAGACCTATAGTGATATTAGAACGATTACTTCCTGTCCCGGCGGTAGTGCTGCTCGGTGATTCTCCACTCTTCAGCTCTTTAGAGAGTTTTGCGGAAAGTTCCTGGAAAGTAATCAAATTGGGAGAGGCATTTTTAAACTCGGAAACAAACAGGGATTTATATGTTTGCAAGAAATTATTAATCGAGCCAGAAATGGTTTCAGTCAGAGGAAGGAAGTCTTCTCTGGGAACTTCACTGATTCCACTATTCAGAAGGTCGAGGCTCATGTAGTATTTTTCAATGAGCGAGTCTGAACCACCCAGAAGCATGTCCATGTCGGAATCGAATTCTTTGATACAATCCTCAAGCTCTCGAATTGCATTCAGGTTTAAATCAGAGAGTTTTTCGCAGATATAGATCAAGATATTAATGTCAGCCGTATAGACCTGAGCAAGAGTTTCCGGTTTTAGGGCTATAATTCGCCTTAAAAATTGGAATTCCTGATTGGTTAGTTCCGGACGATTGTTGTATTCCTTGTTTAAGAATCCGGAATGATTCTGGGTTAAGAATTTAGGAGTGACTTTTTCCGGTATTTTGCCACCATTTGTAAGGTAAGCTTTCAGGTTTTCTCTGACCAGTTTCATCCCTTTATCCGGGAATCCCGGGTCGTCATTTATCATTTCCGGGTTATCCGGGTTTATATCCGGGAAGGTTGTCCGATTTAAGAAATAGTAGGAGATTCCAAGATTGTCATTCAGGGTTTTTATATTAACAATATTTTCTTTTAACAGAGTGTATTTTTTAGCAAATTCTCCGATTTCATTAAAAAGAGTTCGCGAAACCATGTTACCTATGGCTAACTTATTTGAAATTGTTTTGCGGATAGAATCAGAATCTACATTATAGGTTGAAATAATGGAATTTCTGGAGGTTTTAATTGTATAGAGATAGGATTCCTCTGCAAAAAGGCTGACGATTCCGGGCGTCAGGTTTTTACCGGAAAGCTCAACTATCGGGAAATTCTTCCCATTTATCTTTTTCTCCAGTAAAACTGCACCTTCATGGAGGATATTAAGACTACTAACTTTTGTTCCTTCCTTGAAGAGAATTTCCCCGGTAGGAACGGACACTTTCTGATTTACTTTGCTGGTATCTATTGCCATAGTTGGAAATACAATAAAATGTATATAAAATAATGCAAAGTCAATTTTTTTTTAAATCCTCGAAAAAGTGAAAGTTTATTGCCGGAACTACTTTCTCAGACAGCTGTGATTTTTGAGTAAGGTCCTAAAGCCGAAGGCATAGTAGGACTTCGGAGTATACTCCGGACATAGCGGGATTATATTTCAGACATAGCAGGACTATACTTCAGAAATAGTAGAACTATACTCCTTAAAAACCCCTTGCTTCTTCTAAAATAGTAGCAAAGTCAATGTGTAATTCAGGAAGTTTGGAGTGGGTAAAGACTGTAGAAAACCCGAAAGTTTTGTAGCCGGTAATACCTTTTTCAAATAAATAGTATTTCTCGCGGTGGGGGCAGACAACAAGACCAATTTCGGTGCCGGCGGCCATCCAGTCATTAGCCATTTTACGTAAATCCTGTTTAAGGCTTTTCTTATTCGAAACGACTTCTATGCAGAAGAAAGGGAATCCGAGGCGGTAGTCTAAAGTTTTCTCTTTGAAGACTTCATTGAGGTGAAAGGCAATATCGGGCATACGGTGAATTTTCTTGCCGTTGACAAGCATATCATGACCGGACTGGGCATCAAAAACTTTGCCGAGTTTCTTTTTTCGGTTCCAGATACCAATGGTAATAAGAATGGCTGCTGTAAATGCACTGATTAAACCCAGAGTTCCCATATTAATGATGATGGCCTCCTCATCCATTTCGAGCCGCAGGTTAGAATTCAGCTCAGAGATTGTAAACATTTCCTGTTCTTTCATTTTGAAAGGCAGGTGTAAGGGAAAGAAATCCATACCGGAGAAATGTAGTTCTTTTTCCTCGATGAATAGAGTATTCTGAGCTAATTGCAGAGAAATCCCCGGGTTCAGAGGAATCAGGGTATCTAATAACTCGGCACGTTTCAAAAAAGTTTCAGGTAATTCAAGAGCAATAGATGTCTGCATGGTAGGAAGAAAGTAGAAAGCAACTAAAAATATGTCAAGGACTCTTTTTATTATTCCGGGGAATAAAGATCTTATTATTAAAAAAATAAAAAAAACAAAAACAATTTGACTTTTAAATCTCCTAAATTTTCACTCGCTTAATCCGGGAGATGGAGAGAGTATGTATATGGTGAAATTTTCCATTTATCAGAAGGAATTTTAGCATGAAGAAATTAGCAGTAATAACCTTATTGTTGCTCACAATACTTGTGAGTTGTATCGAGAAAAAGAAGGACAACTCGAAAGAAACGGCACTTGCCCTTGGAGCGATTCAGGCATCCAATGATGCAGCAGCCAATGCAGGTCGTCCATTTGCTGTCACTTATACACCGAGAGACGGGGACACGAATGTCTCGCTAAATGTAGTGGGAACTGTTACATTCAGTGAACCTATGGATGTAAAAACGATTACCACGAATATAGATGACACAAAATGCAGTGGGAGTATTCAGGTATCGAGCGATGATTTCGCCACCTGTGTGAAAGCAGCCACTCAACCCCTGGCATCCAATGAGAACAAAACCTTTACCCTGACCCCGGCTACGAGCCTTGCAGCGAATACGAAATATAAGGCAAGGATTACCACCGATGCGAAAGACCTGGAAGGAAAACCTTTTTTAACTTCTAGAACCTCTGTAGATGGCTGGACAACGGGTAGCTCTCAAAGTGAGTGCAGTATACCCGGCTAACGGTGCTGTGGATGTATCTGCAAATACTTCGATTACAGTAACCTTCAGTGAAGCCATGGAACCGAGTAGTATCACTGCCAACACAACGGATACTTCCTGTGCCACGGGAACCTTTCTGGTATCTTCTGATGATTTTGCTACCTGCGTGCAAGCGAAGGGTTCGATAACGATAGGCAGTAATAACGTGGATTATGTTTTTCAACCGGCCAGTAACCTGACGGAAGGTGCCACTTACAAAGTAAAAATCAAGAGTACGGTGAAGGATGCCTCGAATGTAGCTATGGGAGCCGACTATGTGCAGGCTACCGGTTTTAAAATTGCTTCCTCAGGAACCACGACACCCACGACAGATACAACTCCACCCACCGTGTCATCCGTGTATCCGACGGACGGATCTACCGGAATAGGAATTGATGCTAATATTACAGCCACGTTTTCCGAGACACTTTTGAGTTCTTCTGTTACGGCTACAAGCTTTCTTTTAAAACAGGGAGCCAGCATTATTCCTGCTGCGGTAAGTTTAAATGGTACTTTGGCTACTTTGAACCCCGATAGCAATTTGACGGGAAATACGACCTATACAGTTATCCTGACAACAGCTATCAAGGATGCGGCGGGTAATGCTTTAGCAAGTAATTATACCTGGAGTTTTACTTCAGGAACGGCTATTTCTGGTGCAGTAGAGACACCAACATTTAGTCCGAATGCCGGACATTATAGTACAGCACAAAATATAACAATTTCAACAGCAACGACCGGAGCCAGTATCTATTACACGACAGATGAAACCACACCAACTGCGAGTTCAACATTATATACCACTCCGATTCATATTTGGAGCCTGGCAGGAAAAACAGTAAAAGCAATTGCTAAAAAGTCGGGAATGACAGATAGCGCAGTTGCTACATTAAGTGGAGTTTTTAGTTATCCGCCATTAAAAACGGGTCAAACAGTCAGTGGTGGAACAAACTCCGACGGTGCTTTACAAAATGGAGTAAGTAGAAGCTATACAGGCCCAACTCAGCATGGAACCTATACTTCTGATTATACCACCACCGATAATGCAACTGGATTGGTATGGAAAACTTGCACACAGGGTTTAAGTGGTGCATCTTGTGGAACCGGGACTGCCGTATCTAATTTAACGTGGGCAAATGCAACAAGTGATGCGACCAATGGATGTAGTGCTTTGAATTCAGCTAATGGCGGTAATGGCTATGCTGGAATTAAAACTTGGCGACTACCAACGGCATCGGAAGTTAATACTATCATCGATTTAGGAAAAACTCCCGCACCACAAATTGATATTAATTCATTTCCAGCTACTGTTTCAGGCAGTTATTGGAGTTCTACAACAAACGGCACAAATACGGGGCAGGCTGTAGTCTTCAGTTTTGCTAATAGCCAGGTGACTTTTAGTGGAAAAACAGGTACTAATTATGTGCGTTGTGTATCGGGATACTCTAAAGATGAATCTAAGAGTTTCTCTGACAAAGGCGATGGCACTATCGAAGACAAAGCAACAGGTTTGATTTGGCAAAAATGCGGAATTAATTTAAATGCTACAAACTGCTCCGGAACGCTATCAACAACTACATGGTCAGGTGCACTTACCTATTGCAATAGTACTTTAACTCTAGCGGGAAGGACTTGGAGAGTACCAAATCGCAATGAAATGCAATCTATTGTTGACTTTTCAAAAAGTTCTTCCCCATTTATTGATATTACTATGTTTCCTGTCAATGGATATGATTATTGGACTTCTAGTACTGACATGCTTAATACATCGCTTGGGTGGCAATGGACTATCTCTAATGGTAGCAGCTTTGCTTATTATAAGACTTCTACTGATCGAAATGTACGTTGTGTCTCCGGGCCGTAGTTCGATTTCGCTCACTACAAGTGATCCAAATATTGCTTAGGCAAAATTTGGAATTTAGAATTAAGAATGCAGAATTAAGAATGGTTCTGCATTCTTTAGTAGAGGTGATTTGATTATTCTTTTACATCTTTCACTCTATCTTTCTTTGCTTTAGGGTGAAATTTGTATTTTTCTTCCAATCTTTGCCTCCAAATTCTTTATAACATCAGCACCGGAAACACCAATCTCAGGATTTTTTGTAATTTCTTCGATTCGTTTTTTTAATTCACTTCTGTCACTTCTTGACAGAGATGATTTTCCATTTTTCTCGCAATAAGTCCGGAAATGTTTATTCTGAGTGGAGTTTTCAGAATATTTAATCTGTAAAAATCGAACAAGGTTTAAGATCCTTTTTTGTTCCTTTTCTTCGATTTCAGAAAAATAAACTTCTATCTGTTCGTAATCAAGGTTTGTATTTTCCTTTTCAGTATCAGAGAGATTCTCTGTTTGAAAATCATGGAGAAGGACGGTAAAGTTGGTATAAACGGCCTGGTAATAGGCAAGTTCTGAAGCATGATAAACTTCTCTTTGTGCAGGTAATGGAAGTTGTTGTAGTAGGCTTAAAAAACTTTGTTCTTCTTGCATAAATAAATCCATATTCTAAAATACATTCTGTATGTTTAGAGGGTCAATCTTTTTTTATTAGATGAATATCCTTTTAAAAATATTCAAAACACCTTTTCCACATTCAGCTGAAAACCTTCGATAGCTTTACTTACAATCATATCCCCTATCTTTGCTGTCTGTTGTTTCCACATGATACCGGCTTTGTTATGATAGACTTCTATCCACTCTTCTTCGGGGTGAACAATCCAGTATTCCTGTACAAGAAAGCGACCATATAAACCTAACTTGGTTTTCTTGTCATAATCGGCATTACCGGGAGAGAGGATTTCAATGATAAAGTCCGGTGCTCCCATTATTTTCTTTTCAATAACGCTGGCACGACGAATGGAGACAAAGAGAATATCCGGCTGAACTACATTTTTCTTATCCAGACATACATCGAGGGGTGAATAGCGAACCTCACCCAGTTTTTTAGTTTTTACATAATTACCAATTTCCAGAATTAGGTTCAATGAAACTCTCTGATGATCGTCACTCGGTGCTGCCATGTAAATTATCCTCCCTTCGATGAGTTGAAATGGTGCTCCTTCCGGCAGAAGTTCAAAATGGTGTTCATTGTATTCCTTATCCGGAGAAATGCAGGTAATTACAAAATCGCCCTTTTCGTCCTGAAAGAGAATTTGTCCTTCAATGATTTTAAAGTGCATGGCTCCGAGGTCTTCTGGCAAGGCCGGTTTTAGTAGTTCGTGGTATATCGTTTCGTCCATCATAAGCAGATGTTAAGATTGCAGTTTGTGAAAGTAAGAGTCAAGGATATTTTCCTGAAAGAACTAAATTTTTATACAGGTAGGTGAGTCTCCGTAGATTCGCTTTCGCCTATATTTTATTCTTGACAATCCGGATTTCCTGTATAGAGACTTGAATTTGAGGCAGTTCCTATGAAAAACAAAGACCTATTGATTCGATTTGATTGGGTAATCAAAACCATGCTAAGAGATAAGGCAAACTTCGATATAATCGAGGGTTTTCTTTCCGCCTTATTAAAAGAAGAAGTGACAGTCCTTGAAGTATTAGAAAGTGAGAGTAACCAGCAGAATGCCTCACAAAAATATAACAGGGTGGATGTACTTATCAGGGATAGTAAAGATAGAAAGGTCATCATAGAAGTGCAGAGCGACTCGGAATCTGACTTTTTGGAACGATTGCTTTTTGGAGTCTCGAAAACCATAGTCGACCATTTTCGCCTGGGAGATGCCTATTCGAATATTAGTAAAATCATATCCGTGAGTGTGCAATACTTTAATATAGGCAGGGGTACAGATTACATCTATTATGGCAGTACCGAAATTCGCGGGATGCATACAAATGAACTATTGGATGTACGGGAAAAAGTTGAGACCATGGTAGACGGTGAGCTAAGGATAAAATTTCAGAAAAAGAATATATTTCCAGAATACTATATAATTTCGGTAAACCGCTATCCTGACATAGTGAAAGAAGATATAGACGAATGGATCTATATGATGAAAAACAATATAGTCAAAACCGAGTTTCATTCTCGAAATATAGATAAAGCCAGAGAGAAATTAAAGATACTCAATATGAGTGAACAGGAAAGACTGGATTATGAAAAATACCTGATGAATTCTGCTATAGAGAAAGATGTTATTTCTACTGCAAGGATAGAAGGCAGAGCGGAAGGCAAAGCAGAAGGCAAAGCGGAAGGCAAAGCGGAAGGCAAAGCGGAAGGCAAAGCAGAAGAAAAACTGGAAACCACTATCAATTGTATAAAGGCCGGCTTATCTAATGAGACCATCCAAAAAGTTACAGGCCTTTCTTTAGATGAGATCCAAAAGGTAAGGGAAGGGTTGGTGGATTAAGAATGGTTCTGCATTCTTTGACAGAGATGATTTGATTATTCTTTTACATCTTTCACTCTATCTTTTCTGCCTTAGGGTGAAATTTGTATTTTTCTTCCAAGCATTACCTCTATTTCTTTTATAACATCAGCACCACCGGAAACACCAATCTCAGGATTCTTTGTAATTTCTTCGATTCGTTTTTTTAATTCACTCCTGTCACTTCTTGACAGAGATGATTTTCCATTTTTTTCGCAATAAGTCCGGAATTGTTTATCCTGAGTGGAGTTCTCAGAATATTTAATCTGCAAAAATCGAATAAGGTTTAAGATCCTTTTTTGTTCCTTTTCTTCGATTTCAGAAAAATAAACTTCTATCTGTTCGTAATCAAGGTTTGTATTTTCCTTTTCAGTATCAGAGAGATTCTCTGTTTGAAAATCATGGAGAAGGACGGTAAAGTTGGTATAAACGGCCTGGTAATAGGCAAGTTCTGAAGCATGATAAACTTCTCTTTGTGCAGGTAATGGAAGTTGTTGTAGTAGGCTTAAAAAACTTTGTTCTTCTTGCATAAATAAATCCATATTCTAAAATACATTCTGTATGTTTAGAGGGTCAATCTTTTTTTATTAGATGAATATCCTTTTAAAAATATTCAAAACACCTTTTCCACATTCAGCTGAAAACCTTCGATAGCTTTACTTACAATCATATCCCCTATCTTTGCTGTCTGTTGTTTCCACATGATACCGGCTTTGTTATGATAGACTTCTATCCACTCTTCTTCGGGGTGAACAATCCAGTATTCCTGTACAAGAAAGCGACCATATAAACCTAACTTGGTTTTTTTATCATAGTTGGCATTACCCGGAGAAAGGATTTCAATGATAAAGTCCGGTGCTCCCATAATTTTTCTCTCAATGATATTACTGCGACGGATAGAAACAAAAAGAATATCAGGTTGCACCACGTTCTTCTCATCCAGACGAACATCAAGAGGAGCAGTGACTACTTCACCAATAGGATTTTCCATAAGAAAATTTTTAATAAGGTAAGAAAGGTTCATGGAAACCTGTTGATGTCTAAAACTTGGTGAATACATAAAAATTATCCTTCCTTCAATAAGCTGATACGGTGCCATTTCCGGCAATAGCTCAAAATGATGCTCATTGTATTCCTTATCCGATGAAATGCAGGTAATGACAAAATCTCCTTTTTCATCTTGAAAGAGAACCTGTTCGTCAATAATCTTAAAGTGCATGGCTCCGAGGTCTTCTGGCAAGGCCGGTTTTTAGTAGTTCGTGGTATATCGTTTCGTCCATCATAAGCAGATGTTAAGATTGCAGTTTGTGAAAGTAAGAGTCAAGGATATTTTCCTGAAAGAACTAAATTTTTATACAGGTAGGTGAGTCTCCGTAGATTCGCTTTCGCCTATATTTTATTCTTGACAATCCGGATTTCCTGTATAGAGACTTGAATTTGAGGCAGTTCCTATGAAAAACAAAGACCTATTGATTCGATTTGATTGGGTAATCAAAACCATGCTAAGAGATAAGGCAAACTTCGATATAATCGAGGGTTTTCTTTCCGCCTTATTAAAAGAAGAAGTGACAGTCCTTGAAGTATTAGAAAGTGAGAGTAACCAGCAGAATGCCTCACAAAAATATAACAGGGTGGATGTACTTATCAGGGATAGTAAAGATAGAAAGGTCATCATAGAAGTGCAGAGCGACTCGGAATCTGACTTTTTGGAACGATTGCTTTTTGGAGTCTCGAAAACCATAGTCGACCATTTTCGCCTGGGAGATGCCTATTCGAATATTAGTAAAATCATATCCGTGAGTGTGCAATACTTTAATATAGGCAGGGGTACAGATTACATCTATTATGGCAGTACCGAAATTCGCGGGATGCATACAAATGAACTATTGGATGTACGGGAAAAAGTTGAGACCATGGTAGACGGTGAGCTAAGGATAAAATTTCAGAAAAAGAATATATTTCCAGAATACTATATAATTTCGGTAAACCGCTATCCTGACATAGTGAAAGAAGATATAGACGAATGGATCTATATGATGAAAAACAATATAGTCAAAACCGAGTTTCATTCTCGAAATATAGATAAAGCCAGAGAGAAATTAAAGATACTCAATATGAGTGAACAGGAAAGACTGGATTATGAAAAATACCTGATGAATTCTGCTATAGAGAAAGATGTCATTTCTACTGCAAGGATAGAAGGCAGAGCAGAAGGTAGAACAGAAGGTAAAGCGGAAGGCAAAGCAGAAGAAAAACTGGAAACCACTATCAATTGCATAAAGGCCGGCTTATCTAATGAGACCATCCAGAAAGTTACAGGCCTATCTTTAGATGAGATTCAAAAGATAAGGGAAGGGTTGGAGAATTAAAAATGGTTCTGCGTTTGTGATTTGATTATTCTTTTACATCTTTCACTCTATCTTTCCAGTCACCGGGTTTTCTGGCATGATGCCAGATGGCCAGTATCCATACAATAGGGTTTTGAAAGAAATAATAGATTTTATAGGGAAAGTTTTTCAAGGAAGCCCATCGAACCCCGTCATCATCGGCTGAGCGTGATTCCGGTTTATTACGAATATCAATTAGTTTTGAATTTACACTATCTGTAAATTCTTTTCCTGAATTAACTCTATTGTTTTCATGCCATTCAAAGGAATCATTAAATTCCTTTTCGGCTTTAGGGTGAAGTTTTAATTTTTTTCCAATCCTTGCCTCCAGATTTTCTAAAACCTTTTCCCAGGAAACACCAATCTCAGGATTCTTTGTAATTTCTTCGATTCGTTTTTTTAATTCACTCCTGTCACTTCTTGACAGAGATGATTTTCCATTTTTCTCGCAATAAGTCCGGAAATGTTTATTCTGAGTGGAGTTTTCAGAATATTTAATCTGTAAAAATCGAATAAGGTTTAAGATTCTTTTTTGTTCCTTTTCTTCTATTTCAGAAAAATAAACTTCTATCTGTTCGTAGTCAATACCTGTGCTTTCCTTCTCAGTATCAGAGAGATTCTCTGTCTGAAAATCATGGAGAAGGACAGTAAAGTTGGCATAAACGGCCTGGTAATAGGCAAGTTCTGAAGCATGATAAACTTCTCTTTGTGCAGGTAATGGAAGTTGTTGTAGTAGGCTTAAAAAACTTTGTTCTTCTTGCATAAAGGAATCCATGTTCTAAAATACCTTCTATATGTTTAGAGGGTCAATCTTTTTTTATTAGATGAATATCCGTTTTAAAAAGCAATTTCTTTTAAAAGCCCGAAGGTGGTACAGCCGAGCCATCTGACGCTTGACAGCCGGACACATAGCGGGACTATACTTAACTATACTCCGGATTTAGTGAAATACTCCTTAAAAACCTTTTGCTTCTTCTAAAATAGTAGCAAAGTCAATGTGTAATTCAGGTAATTCAAGAGCAATAGATGTCTGCATTGGACAAAGAAAATAGAAAATATCTTTACAATTTGTTACTGCTTTATTAAGTCTAATAGAAAGGATAAAACTTATGGAACCTAAAAGAATCCTATACTCGAACTTACCAGATTCAATAACAATCCCGGAAGAGTTTAGAAATATAAAAGCAGAAATTATCATTTGGCCCTTAGAGGAAGTAAGCAACAGCATTGAATTAGGAAATCAGGAAGGTGGGGAAGAGTTAAAAATTGAATTTGCTGTTTTTTTATATGATAAAAAGAAATATACCCTTGAGACCTGCTCAAAAATTGCCGGAATCGATATTTTATCCTTTCAGAAAGAACTTGGAAAAAGAAAAGTTCTAATGCATTACTCTGTGGAAGATTTTGAGGATGATGTAAAAACTCTTAAAGAGTTGAAAAGGATATAAAATTTGATAGTAGTCAGTGACACTTCTCCGATTAGTGGGCTTCTGATAATAGAAAAAGAAATATTACTGGAAGAACTATATCATCAAGTATTTATACCGGTAGCTGTAAAAAATGAATTACTCAAAATTAAAGAGCGTAGAAAGAGGCTTACAGCATTTCTAAATTCTAAAGCAATTATTATTAAAGATAATCCTAATTCAGCTTTTTATAAAAAATTAAGAAAAGAATTGGATGAAGGGGAGTCGCAAGCTATTGCTCTTGCTCAGGAACTAAAATCTGGTTTGATATTGATAGATGAAACGAAAGGGCGAATGGCAGCTAAAAATTCAGGACTAAATGTTATCGGGTTAATGGGTATATTGTTAGAAGCGAAAACTAAATCTCTTGTTACTACTATAAAGCCAGAGCTGGATATATTAATTAATAATAATTTCTGGGTTCATGAAAGTTTGTATGATAAAGTATTAATTTTAGCCGGTGAAAAGTAAAGATGTAAGAAACCAGAGATAAGCGGATGTAGGAAATAAGAGTCAAGTATAATTTCGGAAGATACTCCTTAAAAACCCCTTGCTTCTTATGAAATAGTAGCAAAGTCAATGTGTAATTCAGGTGATTCAAGAGCAATAGATGTCTGCATTGGACAAAGAAAATAGAGAATATCTAAAAATATGTCAAGGACTCTTTTAGTTATTCCGGGGAATAAAGATCTTATTATTAAAAAAATAAAAAAAAACAAAAATAATTTGACTTTTAAATCTCCTAAATTTTCACTCGCTTAATCCGGGAGATGGAGAGAGTATGTATATGGTGAAATTTTCCATTTTCCATTTTCCATTTATCAGAAGGATTTTAGCATGAAGAAACTAACAGTAATAACCTTATTGTTGCTCACAATACTTGTGAGTTGTAACAAGAAAAAGAAGGATGATTCGAAAGAAACGGCACTTGCCCTTGGAGCGATTCAGGCATCCAATGATGCAGCAGCCAATGCAGGTCGTCCATTTGCTGTCACTTATACACCGAGAGACGGGGACACGAATGTCTCGCTAAATGTAGTGGGAACGGTTACATTCAGTGAACCTATGGATGTAAAAACGATTACCACGAATATAGATGACACAAAATGCAGTGGGAGTATTCAGGTATCGAGCGATGATTTCGCCACCTGTGTGAAAGCAGCCACTCAACCCCTGGCTTCCAATGAGAACAAAACCTTTACCCTGACCCCGGCTACGAGCCTTGCAGCGAATACGAAATATAAGGCAAGGATTACCACCGATGCGAAAGACCTGGAAGGAAAACCTTTTTTAACTTCTAGAACCTCTGTAGATGGCTGGACAACGGGTGCGGTTGCGGATACAACAGCTCCCAAAGTGAGTGCAGTATACCCGGCTAACGGTGCTGTGGATGTATCTGCAAATACTTCGATTACAGTAACCTTCAGTGAAGCCATGGAACCGAGTAGTATCACTGCCAACACAACGGATACTTCCTGTGCCACGGGAACCTTTCTGGTATCTTCTGATGATTTTGCTACCTGCGTGCAAGCGAAGGGTTCGATAACGATAGGCAGTAATAACGTGGATTATGTTTTTCAACCGGCCAGTAACCTGACGGAAGGTGCCACTTACAAAGTAAAAATCAAGAGTACGGTGAAGGATGCCTCGAATGTAGCTATGGGAGCCGACTATGTGCAAAGCACCGGTTTTAAAATTGCTTCATCAGGAACCACGACACCCACGACAGATACAACTCCACCCACCGTGTCATCCGTGTATCCGACGGACGGATCTACCGGAATAGGAATTGATGCTAATATTACAGCCACGTTTTCCGAGACACTTTTGAGTTCTTCTGTTACGGCTACAAGTTTTGTTCTGAAACAGGGAGCCACCATTATTCCTGCTGCGGTAAGTTTAAATGGTACTGTGGCTACTTTGAACCCCGATAGCAATTTGACGGGAAATACGACCTATACAGTTATCCTGACAACAGCTATCAAGGATGCGGCGGGTAATGCTTTAGCAAGTAATTATACCTGGAGTTTTACTTCAGGAACGGCTATTTCTGGTGCAGTAGAGACACCAACATTTAGTCCGAATGCCGGACATTATAGTACAGCACAAAATATAACAATTTCAACAGCAACGACCGGAGCCAGTATTTATTACACGACAGATGGAACCACACCGACTGCGAGTTCAACATTATATACCACTCCGATTCATATTTGGAGCCTGGCAGGAAAAACCGTTAATGCAATTGCTAAAAAGTCGGGAATGACAGATAGTGCTGTAGCCAGCGGAGTTTTTAGCTATCTTCCTTTGAAAACGGGACAAACAACGAGTTATGCGGCTAATGATGACGGTGCTTCTCAAAATGGAGTAGCCAGAGGCTATTCAGACAATGGAAATGGAACTGTCACAGACACTGCCACAGGTCTGGTTTGGCAGAAATGTAGCCGAGGACAAAACAATGATGGGACTTGTTCAGGGACCGCGACAGCAGCTAATTGGACGGATGCTGGAAATTATTGTAGTGGACTCAGTTTAGCAAGTATTACTTGGAGACTTCCAACAAAACAGGATTTGGAAGCCCTGCAGGATCATGGAAAGGCAAGTCCAGCCATTGATACTAATTTTCCAGCTACAGTTGTTAGCAGTTATTGGAGTTCCACTACCAGGGCGGTTTATACAGCGCATGCGTGGCAAGTCGATTTCAGTGTTGGCTATAGCGACGTCGCCGATAAGACCAATAACGGTTATGTACGTTGTGTTTCCGGAGGACCGTCTAAAGAATATAGTAGCAACTTCAATGATAATGGTGATGGTACAGTTAAAGACAATGCGACAGGCCTTATCTGGCAGAAGTGTAGCCAGGGACAGGGTGCAACGAATTGTTCTGGAACGGCAACTAGTGCAACGTGGGCAAATGCAATCACGTATTGTAGCGGACTAAGTTTAGCGGGGAAAACATGGCGTTTGCCGAGTATAAATGAACAAAAATCTCTTGTGGATACGATTAAAACAAGTGGATTTCCTATTAATAATAATTTTCCAGCTACAGTTGATTACTATTATTGGACTTCTACTACCATCCCGTCTAATACAGCGCAAGTGTTTTCCGTCCGTTTCGATAGTGGCGGTTTCCAATACTGGGGTAAGGCCGCTAGCACCTCTGTTCGTTGTGTCTCCGGGCCGTAGTTCGATTTCGCTCACTACAAGTGATCCAAATATTGCTTAGGCAAAATTTGGAATTTAGAATTAAGAATGCAGAATTAAGAATGGTTCTGCATTCTTTAGTAGAGGTGATTTGATTATTCTTTTACATCTTTCACTCTATCTTTTTTTGCTTTAGGGTGAAATTTGTATTTTTCTTCCAATCTTTGCCTCCAGATTTTCTAAAACCTTTTCCCAGGAAACACCAATCTCAGGATTCTTTGTAATTTCTTCGATTCGTTTTTTTAATTCACTCCTGTCACTTCTTGACAGAGATGATTTTCCATTTTTCTCGCAATAAGTTCGGAAATGTTTATCCTGAGTGGAGTTTTCAGAATATTTAATCTGCAAAAATCGAATAAGGTTTAAGATTCTTTTTTGTTCCTTTTCTTCGATTTCAGAAAAATAAACTTCTATCTGTTCGTAATCAAGGTTTAGATTTTCCTTTTCTGTATCAGAGAGATTCTCTGTTTGAAAATCATGGAGAAGGACGGTAAAGTTGGCATAAACGGCCTGGTAATAGGCAAGTTCTGAAGCATGATAAACTTCTCTTTGTGCAGGTAATGGAAGTTGTTGTAGTAGGCTTAAAAAACTTTGTTCTTCTTGCATAAAGGAATCCATATTCTAAAATACATTCTGTATGTTTAGAGGGTCAATCTTTTTTTATTAGATGAATATCCGTTTTAAAAACTAAAACACCTTCCTCACCTCAAGCTGAAAACCTTCGATAGCCTTGCTTGTAATGGTATCACCAGCCCGGGCAGTTTGTTGTTTCCACATGATACCTGCTTTGTTATGATAGACTTCAATCCACTCTTCCTCAGGGTGGACAATCCAGTATTCCTGTACAAGAAAGCGACCATATAAACCTAATTTGGTTTTCTTGTCATAATCGGCATTACCGGGAGAGAGGATTTCAATGATAAAGTCCGGTGCTCCCATTATTTTCTTTTCAATAACGCTGGCACGACGAATGGAGACAAAGAGAATATCCGGCTGAACTACATTTTTCTTATCCAGACATACATCGAGGGGTGAATAGCGAACCTCACCCAGTTTTTTAGTTTTTACATAATTACCAATTTCCAGAATTAGGTTCAATGAAACTCTCTGATGATCGTCACTCGGTGCTGCCATGTAAATTATCCTCCCTTCGATGAGTTGAAATGGTGCTCCTTCCGGCAGAAGTTCAAAATGGTGTTCATTGTATTCCTTATCCGGAGAAATGCAGGTAATTACAAAATCGCCCTTTTCGTCCTGAAAGAGAATTTGTCCTTCAATGATTTTAAAGTGCATGGCTCCGAGGTCTTCTGGCAAGGCCGGTTTTAGTAGTTCGTGGTATATCGTTTCGTCCATCATAAGCAGATGTTAAGATTGCAGTTTGTGAAAGTAAGAGTCAAGGATATTTTCCTGAAAGAACTAAATTTTTATACAGGTAGGTGAGTCTCCGTAGATTCGCTTTCGCCTATATTTTATTCTTGACAATCCGGATTTCCTGTATAGAGACTTGAATTTGAGGCAGTTCCTATGAAAAACAAAGACCTATTGATTCGATTTGATTGGGTAATCAAAACCATGCTAAGAGATAAGGCAAACTTCGATATAATCGAGGGTTTTCTTTCCGCCTTATTAAAAGAAGAAGTGACAGTCCTTGAAGTATTAGAAAGTGAGAGTAACCAGCAGAATGCCTCACAAAAATATAACAGGGTGGATGTACTTATCAGGGATAGTAAAGATAGAAAGGTCATCATAGAAGTGCAGAGCGACTCGGAATCTGACTTTTTGGAACGATTGCTTTTTGGAGTCTCGAAAACCATAGTCGACCATTTTCGCCTGGGAGATGCCTATTCGAATATTAGTAAAATCATATCCGTGAGTGTGCAATACTTTAATATAGGCAGGGGTACAGATTACATCTATTATGGCAGTACCGAAATTCGCGGGATGCATACAAATGAACTATTGGATGTACGGGAAAAAGTTGAGACCATGGTAGACGGTGAGCTAAGGATAAAATTTCAGAAAAAGAATATATTTCCAGAATACTATATAATTTCGGTAAACCGCTATCCTGACATAGTGAAAGAAGATATAGACGAATGGATCTATATGATGAAAAACAATATAGTCAAAACCGAGTTTCATTCACGAAATATAGATAAAGCCAGAGAGAAATTAAAGATACTCAATATGAGTGAACAGGAAAGACTGGATTATGAAAAATACCTGATGAATTCAGCTATAGAAAAAGATGTTATTTCTACTGCAAGGATAGAAGGCAGAGCGGAAGGCAAAGCAGAAGGCAAAGCGGAAGGCAAAGCAGAAGAAAAACTGGAAACCACTATCAATTGTATAAAGGCCGGCTTATCTAATGAGACCATCCAAAAAGTTACAGGCCTTTCTTTAGATGAGATCCAAAAGGTAAGGGAAGGGTTGGTGGATTAAGAATGGTTCTGCATTCTTTAGTAGAGGTGATTTGATTATTCTTTTACATCTTTCACTCTATCTTTTTTTGCTTTAGGGTGAAATTTGTATTTTTCTTCCAATCCTTGCCTCCAGATTTTCTAAAACCTTTTCCCAGGAAACACCAATCTCAGGATTCTTTGTAATTTCTTCGATTCGTTTTTTTAATTCACTCCTGTCACTTCTTGACAGAGATGATTTTCCATTTTTCTCGCAATAAGTCCGGAAATGTTTATTCTGAGTGGAGTTTTCAGAATATTTAATCTGTAAAAATCGAACAAGATCTAAGATCCTTTTTTGTTCCTTTTCTTCGATTTCAGAAAAATAAACTTCTATCTGTTCGTAGTCAATACCTGTGCTTTCCTTTTCAGTATCAGAAAGATTCTCTGTCTGAAAATCATGGAGGAGGACAGTTAAATTGGCATAAACGGCCTGGTAATAGGCAAGTTCTGAGGCGTGATAAACTTCTCTTTGTGCAGGTAATGGAAGTTGTTGTAGTAGGCTTAAAAAACTTTGTTCTTCTTGCATAAATTAATCCATATTCTAAAATACATTCTATATGTTTATGTGGTCAATCTTTTTTTATTAGATGAATATCCGTTTTAAAAACTAAAACACCTTTGCTACTTATTGTATCACCGGAATGGGCGGTTTGCTGTTTCCACATTATGCCTGCTTTATTGTGATAGACTTCAATCCAGTCTTCCTCCGGGTGGACAATCCAGTATTCCTGTACAAGAAAGCGACCATACAAACCCCTCGTAGAGATGAATTGCAATGTATCTCTACGAGGGGTTGAGAGGATTTCGTGGTGTCCTGAGCTTGCAGAAGAGCCGTACCACGGGTGGATATGTCGCTACGTGTCGGCAAAATTCTCTTCCAGCATCTACTTTACGAATCTGGAAGTTAAATCGATCTGACTAAATAATTCCTAAAAACAATACTTTACAAAAAACAGAATCTGAGTTCATCATCAACTATATGCAAAAACAGGTTTTTCTTAATCGAATCAGGCAGGTTCAGGCAAAGCTTCAGGAAGGAGAATTACTTCTATTATATGGAGCGGGTGAGAAAATTCGGAACCGGGATGTTGAATATAAATTTCGGCAGGAATCTAATTTTTATTATTTGAGCGGTCATGATGAACCCGATGCGATTTTCGTGTTAAAGCGGGATTATTCAGCTATGTTTGTTTTACCCAGAGATAAATCACAAGAAATTTGGACCGGGACTCGGGTT
Source organism: Leptospiraceae bacterium (assembly GCA_024233835.1). Classification (NCBI taxonomy): domain Bacteria; kingdom Pseudomonadati; phylum Spirochaetota; class Leptospiria; order Leptospirales; family Leptospiraceae; species Leptospiraceae bacterium. Next base: position 129,107 of record JACKPC010000006.1, on the reverse strand, counting down.
GGTAAAAAGAAGATAAAGAAGGACTTAGAGCTCTCTGAAGCTTTTGAACTCAAGGACTGGAAAAAAAAGAGAGAGAGTTTATTAACTAATGTTCATACACTTTATTACTTTTTTGGGGAGTCTCAGGAAAGAGATCTGGAAGTATTAGAAACCTGTAAAGTATTAAATAGACGATTGCGGGATGGTAAAATTGCTCCTGAAAGGCTGGTAAGTCCGTATTTTCTTCATGAAATGAGGTTAAGAAAAAGTGAAGATGAACTTCAGTGTATCAGGGAAGCTGTTCGAGTCACGGCTGAAGGACATATACAGCTTTTTAAATATTCCAAAGAGGGAATGTATGAATATGAATTGGAGGCTATGCTGGAAAACTCTTATAAACGAAACGGAGCCTGGGGGGGAGGTTACGGTCATATTGTGGCATCCGGTGCCAACGCAACGATTTTACATTATACAAAAAATAATGCAAAGCTAAAAAAAGGACAACTTGTTTTAGTGGATAGCGGAGCAGAGAAAAACTATTATACAGCTGATGTGACGCGAGTATTCCCTGTGGATAAAGCATTTAGCACCGCACAGAGAGAACTTTATTCGTTAGTTTTAGAAGCACAAAAGAAAGCCATTCAGCTCTGTAAGGAAGGAACCAAATTTTTAGAGGTTCATGAGGAAACGAAGAAAAACTTAATACGGGGTATGAAAGACCTGAAACTTTTGAAAGGTTCTATGGATGAAATTATAGAAAAAAAATCTTATGAAAGATACTACATGCACAAAACCGGACACTGGTTAGGAATGGATGTTCACGATGTGGGGAAGTATTACATAGACGGAGAAAGTCGTGCTTTTGAAAATGGGATGATAACCACAATAGAGCCGGGAATCTATGTAGATATACAGGACAAAAAAGCTCCCAAAGAATTCAGGGGGATAGGAATTCGCATTGAGGATAATATTCTAATAAACGCAGATACCCCTACAAACCTAACAGAGAGCATTCCCAAAGAAATTTCAGAGATTGAAGATCTTCGTTCTTAGAAGGCAGAAAGGGCTGCCCGGATAAAGCTTGTTACCGGTGCCTGCTCTCTTGTATCTTCGAGTCCTTCCCTGAGTTCTCGAAGCACAATCTGGGCATCGCTCAAAGTAATATTCACATTTTTATGTATATCACCTTCGTTAATGAGTTTTCCCAGGGTGCCTTTTCCATTGTTAATTTTTCCTGTAATTTCTGCTATATTCGAAACGGTACTGCGTATGTCTTCTCTATTTTCGGCTATTAATTCGGAAAGACTGACCAGGGGATCTTCGGCTGTTCTTCCGTTTATTTTGGGACCTTTATACGGCAGAGGTTTGCCTTCCTTATCTTTTTCTCCTATAAGAATGGGTTCTTTTAGTTGGGCTTCTACTTTTTTACCCTGAGGTTTCTCAAAAGCCGTGCCGGGATCAATGGCAATCACACGACCCGAAAGAAGACTTTCGTTCTTTATTGTAATATCATAATTATCATATAATCGAATTGTGGATGTTAAGGCAATTTGTACTTCTACACGGCTTGTAATCGCTTTATCTATATCTTTTGTGATGTTTCCTTCTTTATCGATATTTACAAGACTGATGCGGGATATATAACCATAGGGTACCCCCTGTACGGTAACCTTATTACCTATTTTCAAACCTTCTGCATTGGGAAAATAAACTGTCATTACATTCAGCTTTTTTTGAAAAGGCCCTCCTTCCGTGATAATGGTGAAGTATCCAACCGTAGCCAGGGCTCCAAAGAAGAGAATACCAACGAGTAAAATTATTTTAGCTTTCACTATTTATTTGCCTCCATTAATCTTCACTTCTTCTTTTTTTTCTACGATCTGAAAAGCCAGTTTTTTAGCTGCTTTCATCCCTGAATGAGGCCAGTTTATAAAGAAACGCAATTCATAATCTCCGGGTTTTAAGGAATCGGTTGAGATTTCTAAAATCTCGGATTCATTTTGGGGTAAAAAACCATTTTGTTTTGAGAGTATACTAATGGGTTCTTCTCTGGGGTTTAAGCTATAGAGGTTGTTATAGGTTTTTTTAAGTCCACTAAATTTTAGTTGTAACTTTTCACCGGGTAAAAGGGTGTAGGCACTCAGGCTAAATTCTTCTTTGCCACCGGTAAAATCTTTTTCTGTATATGTTTTTTTATACTTAGCCTTTACTTCTGAAAATTCATTGATAAAATAACGTTTCTTTTTGGGATCGGAAATCTTGGTACTGAGTCTGGTTTTATCGGGAAATATCCATTCCTGTCTTCCATCTACATAATTTGTTATTTTATGACTTCCATATTCAAGACTTACCTTGTAGAGTTTATTGGTTTCTCTTGAGTAATGGTGGATAATAGAATACTTTCCATTTTCAATAGAGTAGTTTCCTGCATATAAAGAATAAAGATTGGCATTATTCTTACGGTCAAATTCCTCCTTAGACTGCTTTAGGTGAGAGGGTAAATCCAGTTGATAGGCATACAGGAAAAAGGGTATATTCTCTACTTCAAAAATGTTATCAGGAAAAATATAGTTCTGGGATAGTCTTTCAAATCCGGGCAGGGTTGTTTCTTCTTCCGGGAAGTAAAGGGTTTCTATTTGCTTATGCTTTTTGAAAAATGGGGTATATAAAGCAGGATTTTTTTGGTAGTGTCGTAAGCTTTTTCTGTAATACTCTTCTAATGGAAATCCTGTAATGCTATTAATGGCTTCTGAAACCGGCTTTCCTTTGCAGGATAGTTTATATAATTCTTGCAGACCTTTTTCTTCTTCCCGGTTCAAAAAATAAGCCATAAACATTTTACTGAATATAGCAAAGTTTAAAGAGAAAGGACTTTCCTTTTTGTTCAATTCTGGTATAGAGTGTTTATATAGACTATTATAAAACTTTTGATAAATAAGGGCTCTGTAACTTGTATTTTGTTCGGCTAAAAAATATTCACTAATAGCAGCACTGAAAAAAGGAGGAGGTTCGTAGGTACTGTATTCATCGATTCCTCTTCCGTTCTCATAACATCCGGCTTTTAAAGCCTGGAATGTCATTGCATGTATGAGTTTACGATAAATCACTTCTTCTAAGATTTTCTGATTTTGATAGCTAAAATCGTAGTCAGCCAGCATGTAGTCACTACAGCAAATAGCAATCAAACCTCTATCTGTATATAAATCCTCCGCTGCACTGTTTTTTCCGGTAAAGTTCACATAAGCTTCCCGGTTTTCAAAGAGTAAAATAGGAACACCTTTACTGTTTTGAATACCCAGTAGTTCTTCTAAAAATCTTCCGAGCTCTGCACTTAAATCTGAATTAGAAAACAGGTAAGCATATTTGGCAAAGCTCGGATTGAAATGAAGTTCGTAATTTCCTACTCCTATCTTTTCTTGTAGATAAGCACCTGCTTGTATAAGTCTTTTATAATCCTGCCTGTTTCCTGATTTCTTAAAATAGGTAATTTCTTCAAAAGCAATATTTTCTCTGAACTGAAATTTTAAGGCTGTATCATCCGGGAAAATCCAGAAAACCGATGTTTCATTGGGTTTGAGTTTATAAAAGTGAATTCGGTGACCCTGTATTTTTAAAACCTTCTCTTCTAATTTCTGGATAAGCTGAATCCCGACAGACGGTTCCCAGCGATAGGCCCCTTTTCCGAAGTCTGAAAAAAAGGTATCGGAAACGCAATCTTTCGGCTTATCTTTCGGATTAAATAGCAGGGGAGTAAACTGTGTTTCGAGGCCTTTTACATCCAGTTCCCTCGCTTTTTGATAATTTGAAGAAGCTGTAGAGGGAAGTTTCAGGTTTTTGTAGTAGGTTTCAAATCCTTTGGGAATACAGTGAACCAGATCAGAAGAAAGAACCGGAAGAGTAAAAAAGATTGCAGACAGAAGGATTAAGAATAATTTCATAGAAAATACCTTTCTTGGATATGAATAAAATTTCAAACAATAAAAAAGAGTTTTTTATCTATGTATATGTTTCGGCTTTCCTGCTCTGGTTAATCTTCGCTTTTATTTTTCTTTCTCCATTTATTGTGGCTTCTACACCGGTATTTTTAGAAGGTCAGACAAAGACATTTGATTATAGGAACTATCTAATACTTCCGGGTTCACTGGCACTTTTTCTGGTAATAGCGGGGCTTGCTTCTCGGTATATGCTTGGTTTTCAGCACAACCTGAAGAGAAAGGTGTTCTCTGTTCTGTTTTTTTGCTACTGGTTTATGGGTTTTTCCCTTTCTCTTTATTTTAATTTTTCAGAACCGGATAAACTCGGATTTCAGGAAAAAATAACAAATGCTTTTTTACTTTCCCTGGCCGGGGTAGCCCTGTATTCGCTGTTTTTTGTCCCCTTGCTTCTAATCATTACTTTTTTATTGGCTCGGAAATTGAGCGGTTTATTAGCCGATCCATAAGGATTCCCCCGGCGACCGAAGCATTTAAAGAGGAAATTTTACCATGCAGGGGGATTCTCAGCCGAAAATCTGAGTTTTCGAGGAGGAGACGTTTTACTCCCTCCTTTTCATTACCAATAATTAAGGCCAGTTCTTCTGCCGGTGGAAGTTTATCCATAGATTCTTCTCCCCGGTCGGTCGAAGCCACTATCCAGTATCCATTTTCTTTTAAAAAGTCGATGCCCTGTTTTAAGTTGGTAATCCTGAAAAACTTGAGATGAAAGGCTGCACCGGAGGAGATTCGTTCCACATCTTCTGTTACCTCGGAAGATTCTTTTTCCGGGAAAATTACCGTTTTAAAGCCGAGACACTCAGCTGAACGAAGAAGACTGCCGAAATTCCCGGCATCCTGAATCCTATCGAGGATTAAAACCGGGCCGCGGTTTATTTGAAAGTATTCTTTGAACTCATGGAAATCTCCCACCTGAATTCCGGAAGAGGCCTGTTTTTTTATACAGACCAGTCCCTGATGGTTCTTTCCCGGTAAAAGCTTATCGAGATAGCCTCCCGATACCTGCTTGACCCGGACGTTTTTCGGAAGGGAACTTTCCAGTTCTTTCAGAAGGTTTCCTTTGGAGCCTTTTTTGACCAGGATTTCCGCAAGAGGAGAATCTCCCGGAATTCCGCTGACTTTCTTTAAATACTCAAGGACATTCCTTCTACCGTAGATTAACTGCTTCTTTTCCATTTTAAACCCTCTTTGGTGTCTTCAAGGATTATACCTTTTTCTTTTAAGCTGTCCCGGATTTCATCGGCTAATTGAAAGTTTTTGGCTTTGCGGGCCTCTACTCGTTTTTGGATGAGGTCCTCGATTTCGGAATCTAAGAGTTCTGCTTTTTCTTTTTGAAAGGAAAGAAGGGCCAATAAATCATTGATTCGGCTGAAGTAGGCCTGAATATCCTTCGCCTCTTCCGGATTGATTTTATGTGCATCCAGATCTGCGTTTACCTGTCGGCAAAACTCAAAAATTTCACCCAGAGCTTTGGGAACATTCAAATCATCGGCAAGAGATTCTAAAAAAGATTGATAGCCGGCAAGGGCGTAACTTTCAGGATGAGAGCTTAATGCTTCTTCTAAGCCGGTTTTTTCTAGAATCCGGTTCAAAGTATTTTGAATCCTCTCTATGGATTTTTCTGCTTCTTCGATACGACTAAGGGAAAAGTTCAACTTCGTACGATAATGAAAAGATAGTAGTAAATAACGAATGGCCTTCGGACTGTAGCCTTTTGCTATCAGGTCTCTTAAGGTGTAGAAATTTCCCAATTTCTTAGACATTTTGGTATTATCTACGAGCAGGTGTTCGCAGTGCATCCAGAGGTTTACAAAACTTTCACCGGGATAGGCAGCTTCTGATTGTGCAATTTCGTTTTCGTGATGCGGGAAAAGGAGGTCAATTCCACCGGTATGTATATCAATTCCGGATTGATAAATCTGTCGTATCATGGCCGAGCATTCAAGGTGCCAGCCGGGTCGGCCTTTTCCGAAAGGAGTTTCCCAGCTTTTTTCTTTTTCGAGTTTGGGAGCTTTCCAGAGAACAAAATCTCGAACATCGTCTTTTTCGTATTCATCTGCATCGTAACGAGTCCCGGATTTGATTCCGGCTGTATCTACTTTACTCAGTTTTCCATACGAGGAAAAATTCTTGATGGAGTAGTACAGGCTTCCTTCTTTTTCGTAGGTATAGCCATTTTTTTGCAGGTTTGTAACGAGTTCCAGCATACCGGGAATGTGTTCGGTAGCTCTGGGATAATGCTCTACTTTATCAATCTGTAAAGTTTCGAGGTCTTCAAAAAAGGCCTGTACCCAGGGAGCTGTAAATTCTTCGATGCTTACGCCCTTATCAATAGAATGCTGGATAATTTTATCGTCGATATCGGTGATATTCATGGTATGGTTTATTCCGTAGCCGAGGAGTTTCAGAGAACGTCTGAGTGTATCTACAAAGATATAGGAACGGAAATTACCGATATGGTTGAAATTATAAACCGTAGGTCCGCAGGAATAGATTTTTACATTCTTCGGGTCATCGGGTTGAAATACTTCTTTTTCTTTGGTTTGGGAATTGAAAAACTTAACTTCCATACTTTTTCTTCTGGGAAATCAGGGTTTGCTTGAGAAGAACGGCAATGGTCATGGGCCCTACGCCACCCGGAACCGGAGTATAAAAGGAAGACTTATCTTTGGCTTTCGAGATTTCAATGTCTCCTACGTTACCGGGATTGTAGCCGGCATCCATGAGGACAGCTCCTTCTTTTATCCACTCAGCTTTAATGAACTCCGGCTTTCCGACAGCTCCAACGATAATATCTGCCTGTTTTACAATTTCAGGGAGGTTCTGGGTGCGGGAATGGCAGATGGTTACGGTTGCATTGGCGTTTAAAAGCATCATAGCCATAGGCTTTCCGAGGATGGGAGAGCGACCGACAACCACAGCCCGTTTGCCTTCTATGCTGATCTTATATTCCTGCATAAGAAGCATGATTCCGTAGGGAGTGCAGGGATAAAAGGCATCCATGCCCATAGAAAGCTGACCGAAGGAAGCGGAGGTAACACCATCTACGTCTTTTCCTGTAAGGATTCTGTCAAAGGCCTCTCTTTCTTCGATCTGAGGAGGGCAGGGGTGTTGAAGCAGGATGCCACTGATTTCCGGATCGGCGTTCAATTTATCAATTTCAGCTAAGAGAGTCTCTGTACTGATGGATTTGTCAAGTTTTACCAGTCTTGATTTCATCCCGGTGGCTTCACAGGCTTTAATCTTCATGTTTACATAGGTATGAGAAGCAGGGTCATCACCGACTAAAATGGTCGCAAGACAGGGCTCCGGAATACCTTTTTGTTTCAGGGCTATAATTTCATTTTTAATTTCATCTTTAATTTTCTGAGAAAGAGCTTTTCCATCGAGTAAAACGGGTTCCATAAGAGCAGTTTTTTAATTTTGGATTCACCGTCAATTTTTAATTCAAAAATCACGCTCCTCGTCGTATCGGATGAGAAAGGTGATAATTTCAACTCCATCGATGGACTCACTAGCTTCCTGAATCAAATCGGACTGAATGCTTTCTCTAATAAAAACAATATAAAAGCCGCGATTAAGTCCGGCATGTTTACAGTAGTAGGCCAGTTGTTTTTTGCCTTTCTTGAAGTAAGAAGGGCTGTAGTATTTCTTGACTTCGAGGAAATATTCCTGTCCTTTTACATTGATAATCATATCTGTATTACCGAGGGAGACATAGCCTTCCCTGTAAATTTTCCCTTCGATTTCCCGAATAAAGATACTGATAAAGGTTTCGAAGCTGTAAATCATGGCAGCTTCCGGTATAGACCTGTATTGTCCGTTTTCATCTTTTTCTCGAAAAGCCCGAAAGCTTCTGAGTTTGATATGCTGCCTGTAAGCATCGATAAGTGCCTGAAAATTAATGCGGTTATCAGGACTTAAGTAGGCAGAAAGAAACATTTCTTCGGCAATGCGTTTTCCTTCGCCGTTGGTATAAGGATAGAGAGCCTTGAAAAGTCTTTTCTTATAAAGGGGAACCCAGAATTTGATTTTGTTCTCTTCATCGTAGTTGATAAGGCCGTTGACATAGAGGGTTTGTATAGCGGGATGATCGATATCAAAGAGAATCTCTTCTTCGGAGAAGAGAAGCCTTTCGAGGAAAGGTCTGTGTTGTTTGGCAATTTTAATGATATTACTGATGTTTTTATCGATTTTCTTATTTAAATACCATTCTTCAACTTTAAGGAAATTCTCATATTCTAAAATACTTTTATACGGCAGGTCTTCTACCAGTTTTCGAGCAAAGCCATTGACGAGACCGGGCTGGTTGGCGGTGATTTCACTGATTTTCATTTTTACTTTTTCAGAGAAAAGTTGTCCTGTTTCAGCTTCGTGTTGTTCGAGTAGTTCTTTCGTTTCTTCATTGCTAAAGTAGGGAACATCGAGTTCATCGGCAATATTAAAAGGACTGGCATTGTCCTGAATGATGCCGGTGATATTGGTAACTCCAACCAGTATGACAGATTTAAGGGAATGGTTTTCACGGGAATGATAAAGGTTTCGAATGGAATGAAGGAAATCATTGAGATAGTCCGTATTAATGCCTTCTACCTCATCGATAATCAAAACAAGTTTTTTATCGCTTATGGTCATTAGTTGCTGGAAAATTTCAGAAAGTTCTGTTTTTATAATATCAATTTTCCAGGCCTGATTGATATTATAGATAAATGTGCTCAGAAAGGATTTCAAAGAGGCATTTTTATAATTTTCAAAATTGATATGACAGACCTTATAGCCATCTTTTTCTAACTCTCTGGCAAGGAGTCGGAAATAGGTGCTTTTCCCGGTCTGTCTCGGTGCCCAGATAGTAAAGTAACGGTTCTTACTCACCATGTCCTGACCTTTAGAAACCAGCTCCGGTCTGAAAAGAGTATAGTGCTCTGCCGGATTATTTGGCCCGGAAGTATTGAAATAGCGTTTTGCAGTCATGGTAAGTAAGAACAGAATAGCAAAAATAGCTTCCTTTGTAAATTAGTTTTCTAAAAAGAGAGTTTTAAAAAGATTTAAGGGGAAATAATATGCTTGTGTATCCTTATAATTCATTCTTCCATGGAAAATACTGTGTATCGACTGTTTATAACTATTATTTTTGCAGGCATTTTTATGTATTCATCCGAGCCGGTTTTTTCTGAAGAGGTTAAGACAAAGACCTGTACATATAAAACTTCTTCAGATAAAACGATAGAAGTAGAGCCTACTTTCCTTTACAGTCTGGCACTTTATTCGAGGGGTGATGATCTTGATACCGGTAGCTCTCAGCAAATTATCCAGGCTCGATATAAAGAGTCTATCTCTTATTTTAAAGCCTATATCGCCTGTGTGGGTAAGCCCGGGCCTTATGTGTTAATGGAATATTCTAGGAGTTTGTTCGTTGAAGGAAGTAAAGAAAGTTTAGCACTTGCCGCTGAAAATTTAGAAACCGTATTGCAAACCCTGCCATCTTACAGGGAAGCGTATATCTTAAAAAGTCGACTTTTTATTCGAGAAAATAGAATTATAGAAGCAAAAGAGTTTTTAGAAAAAAGTATTATACTATTTCCGGGAGATACTGAAATCATATTTCTTCTCGCCAACATCAGTCGGGAACTGGATAATATTCCTAAGGCAAGATTATACTTTAACTCCTTATTATATTCCATACAGAATCGAGATGGAAATATGCGTTACATGCCTTATGTTTTAAAAAGTCTCGGAGATATTTATACGGCTTCAGGTGATATACATAAGGCTCTTGAAAGTTATAAACATTTTTTACAGTATAAACCGGATGATTGGAGGACAACCCTTCTTATTGCAAGGCATTTAAGTTTATTAGAAGAATATAAGGAAGCCAAAAAGTATCTTCGCAGGGTTTTAGAGCTTGAACCCGGACAATCCAATGCAATGGAAATTCTGGCTGAAATAGCCTTAACGGAAGGTAAAGCTGAATTTATTCATATTCTGAAAGGTTTACAGGAGAAGAAAATATTAGAAAAAAATTATTTATTATTACTCTTATATAAGATATTTATTGAAAAACAGGCAAAGTCAGAAAAAGAGTTTTTCGAAATAGCAGATAGGATAAAGGATCACCTCTTGATTCATCTGGTTTTAAATGAACTCTATCTCGAAAAGGGAGAAAATAAGAAATTATATGAAAATATAAAACAGGCAGCTTACCTCTGTCGATCCATGAGAAGACCTGCTCTTGCCATTCGTTTAATGAGAAAACTTTTAAAAAATCCTCAAACCAAAACCTTTGCCGGAGAGGAGATGTACCTCCTTTATAGCTTTATAGGTAGCTGTTATATGGAGTTAAAGGATTATCCTCGAAGTATTCGCTACTTAAAAAAATCGATCGAGGTCAATAAGAATCAAGACATTGATTATAAATTAAATATACAACTTGTCTATACACTTCGATTGAATGGAAAAGAAAGTGTTCTGGAGTCTATCAAGTTGGCCGAAGCCCTTTTAAGAAAAAGAGAAAGTAAAGATCCAGATATATACTTCATACAGGGTTTGAACTATCTGGCAGTCAAAGAATATAATGAAAGTCTTGTATACTTTAATAAAGCGATTGAACTTTCTCCTTCCAATCCTTCTTATTATTTTTATAGAGCAAATACGAAAGATGAACTCGGTAAAAAAGAGGAAGCTGAATTAGACCTAAAGAAATCACTTGAAGTTGACTCTTCTTACGCAGCTTCTCTAAATTATCTTGGGTATATATATGTTGAAAAAAAGATGCATTTAGAGGAAGCAAGTAAATTACTCCATTCTGCTACGGATTTGGAACCGAATAATAGTGCCTACAGGGATAGTTTGGCCTGGTTACTTTTCAGAATGGGAAAGGTAAAGGAAGCTTCCTATCATATTCAACTTGCAGTAATCTTAATGAAAGAAGAGGGGGGGGAAGACCCGGTTTTATACGAACATTTGGGAGATATACAGGAAGCCATGAAAGAGCATTCGAATGCGAAAGAAAGCTGGGAAAGGGCTTTTCAACTTCAAAAGTCCAAAACGGAAAAGAAAAAACTCCAAAAAAAGATAGAAAATATATCTATAAAGGAATAGTTTTTCCGTTCTTTTTCTCCTTGACATTCCGGATTTCCTGTTTAAAGACTAGTTTTTGAGGCGGTCCCTATGAACAACAAAGACCTATTAATTCGATTTGATTGGGTAATCAAAACCATGCTTAGAGACAAGGCGAACTTTGATATAATAGAGGGTTTCCTTTCTGCCTTGTTAAAAGAAGAAATTACCGTTCTTGAAATATTAGAAAGTGAGAGTAACCAGCAAAATGCCTCACAAAAATATAACAGAGTGGATGTTCTCATCAGGGATAGTAAAGATAGGAAGCTTATCATTGAAGTTCAGAGCGACTCGGAATCTGACTTTTTGGAACGATTGCTTTTTGGAACTTCGAAAACCATTGTTGATCATTTTCGATTGGGAGAGTCCTATTCGAATATTAGTAAAATCATATCTGTGAGTGTGCAATACTTTAATATGGGCAGGGGCACTGATTATATCTATTATGGCAGTACAGAAATTCGTGGAATGCATACAAATGAACTATTGGATGTACGAGAAAAAGTTGAGACCATGATAGATGGTGAACTAAGGATAAAATTTCAGAAAAAGAACATATTCCCTGAATACTATATTATTTCTGTAAACCGCTATCCTGATATAGTTAGAGAAGATATAGACGAATGGATCTATATGATGAAAAACAATATAGTCAAAACGGAGTTTCATTCTCGGAATATAGATAGAGCCAGAGAGAAATTGAAGATACTCAATATGAGTGAACAGGAAAGATTGGATTATGAGAAATACCTGATGAATTCTGCGATAGAAAAAGATGTCATTTCTACTGCAAGGATAGAGGGCAGAGCTGAAGGTAAAGCAGAAGAAAAACAGGAAACCACTATCAATTGCATAGAAGCGGGCTTATCTAATGAGACTATCCAACAAATTACAGGCCTGTCGTTAGAAGAGATTCAAATGATAAGGGAAGGGTTGGGGAGTTAAGAATGAGTTATATTGAATCGTATGGCTTATGAACTATACAACTATTCCCTACAATGCTACTCTATCATAAACCTCTGAAAGCTCCAGAATACAGGCTATAGAGGAAAGCTCGATTTTTTGGTTCTTCTCGGATGTCTCTTCCAGTTCCCATTTGCCGGAAGAATTGAGCTGGTATTTCTCCATCTTTTTCTCGTTCTGGCTTATCAGGACATATTCCCTTAGTGAGGGAATTTGTCGATAGTGGGCAAATTTGGCTCCACGGTCAAAGCTTTCTGTAGATTCAGAGAGAATTTCCAGAATTACCACCGGATTGAGTAAAGTATCCGGCTTATCGCCACTGAATTTTTTATCAGAACAAACCACCAGTAGATCCGGATAAGCATACAAACCGGTATTTTCTACCTTGAGCCTCATATCACTGGCATAGACCTGGCAGTCTTTTTTTTTCAATTGGACTCTCATTTCAGAAACTATATTCACAGAAATGGTATTATGTTTTTCTGAGGCTCCTGCCATATTCATAATCTGACCATCATAGTACTCAGATTTATAATCAGATTTTAAATCATAAGCGAGATACTCTTCTTCTGTAATGAATTTTACCGGGTCTTCCATATTTGGCTATTTTGCTTTTTCTTTGTAAGAAAGGCAAGGATTTTTTCTTTTTCGTAAGTGAAGCACTGCTAACTGCTTTATGGAAACGCTCTCTGTATTGATAGTGAATAAGAATTTTAAAATAGCAAAAAAAAATAGTAGATTCAACTTGCCTTCTTATACATTCTTGGATAATCAAGGGGGGTTCAATGTTGGTTCGGTCGGATAAGGTTAAATGGGTAATATACGTTTTTCTTTTGTCTCTATTCCTTTCTTCTTGCAAAAATAGTTCATCTGATTTAAAGAAGTTTTTTACTTTTTTGGGAGATAAGGAGGAGAATCCAAAAGTTTTATCTTCCACTCCCGGAAATGGAGATAAGGGGCTTCCGCAGAATCAAAAAATAGGCGTTATTTTCAACAAACCCATGAATATTAACGCCTGCATCCAGAGCTTTTCCGTACAACCTTCGGTGAATGGTTTTTTTGAAACAACCGATTATAGCCTGCTTTTTACTCCTGTCGAACTCTGGAACTATGGAACTTATACTTTTATTATTACGAAATCCTGCGAGGATAGAGATGGAAATGACATAAAGGATTTATATAGTGCAAACTTTACTATAGGAAACGCAGAAGATGCCGGCTTGAAGCCTTCTGTCTCTTCCATGACTGTCATGGCCGGGACTGTAGCCGATTGTAACCTGGCCTCAGCTGTGGATACTGATTTCTTGAGTAATGATGTAAGTACGGCCTGCATGGGAAATCCAAAGGCCAATAAGATTACAATAAATTTTACAAGGGCGATGAATCGTCTTTCTACCCAGTCTGCAGTTTTACTCAGTCCCGATGCAAACTATACCTATGTCTGGAATTCGGATACATCCTTAAGCCTTGTTTTTGATACGGCTTTCTATCAGAATCAGCGTTATACACTAAAAGTTGATGCTATCGCGAGAGATTACCAGGATAAGTTTCTCGAGCTACCTTATGTCGGTTCTTTTTTAGTTGGAAGTAATAATTTAATTCCGACTGTTTCCTCCATTACAGTACCTGCTGCTGCCTTAGACGTATGTGGAGCGGGAGGTGGAGTGATAACAGATATTGTTACTACAAGTGTTTCTAATGCCTGTCTGGGAAATCCTTCAAATAGCCCGGTTTCTATCACCTTTTCAACTCCTATGGATACCACTCTCACTTCCCAGGCAGTTAGCATTTCCCCCCTAACCGGCGGAAGTTTTAGCTGGAATACGGATGGTACGGTTCTTACTTTTACACCTGATTCCGTATTTATATATAAAACCCGGTATACGATTTCTATAAAAAATACTGCCATTTCTACAAATAAAATTTATATAGAATCAGCAAAGGAATATAGCTTTGTAGCCGGTGGTACTTCTGATTTAACCTTTGTAAATTCCATTACCGTTCCCAGAGGAACGATCACGGAATGCAATGCCGGTACCGGTGTGGTTACCGATATGTTAACTGCCAGTATTAATGATGCCTGTGTAGGGAATCCTAGCTCGAGTCCGATTGTCATCACCTTTGCTTATGAAATGGATACGGCTGCAACTAAATCAGCCATCGCATTTTCTCCGACTCTGAATGGAACGTATGTTTGGTCGGGAGCAAATAAGGTTTTGACCATTACACCTGATTCCCAACTCAGTTATTCTACACGTTACACCCTCCTTATCGGAACAGCAGCAAAGACAAAAACGGGCATAAACTTAACAGAACAAATTCAGGGAAGTTTTCTTGCCGGTTCTGCGGGTTCTATTAATCTTGTGAATACGATTAACCTGAGCCATGGAACCCTTGCTGCCTGTAGGGGAGGGAGTAGTAGCAGCATTGATGTCTTAGCCAATAGCGTTTCAGATGCCTGTGTGAGCACCTCGGATACAGCGGTGAATACCCTTACTATCAATTTCTTTTATCCTATGGATACAGCTTCCACCAATAATGCAATTATAATCAGTCCTTCCATTCCCCATTCCAAAAGCTGGTCGGGAGGAAATCAGGTTTTAACCTTAACACCGGATTCCTTTTTAAGTTACGGACAACGTTATACGATAACCATCGGTACTTCGGCCAAAACCAGCACCAATGTGTATTCGAGTTCGTCTACCTCTACAAGTTTTTTAGTGGGAGGAACCGCTTCGGTAAATCTGCTAAGTTCGGTTAGCAGTACCCATGGAACTCTGCTTGCCTGCCGGGGAGGAACCGGAGCGACGGTGGACATTCTCAGTAACAATACAGCCGATGTTTGTGTGGGTATTTCAGATACAGCTTATACTCCTATCGTCATTACTTTTGCCTATCCTATGGATACCGCCTCAACTTTGAATGCTATCAGTATCAGTCCGAATATTCCCGGCACTAAGGTCTGGTCGGCTTCGGACACGGTTTTGACTCTTACTCCGGATAATTTCTTAAGTTACGGTCAGACCTATACTCTGAGTATAGGAACCTCTGCAAAAACGAAAACCTATATAAGTCCGACAAATGCGACTTCTTTGAGTTTTGTTGCCGGAGGAAATGCTCCGGCTAACTTAATCAGTACCATAAAAGTTTTTACCGGGACTTTACCTGCCTGTAATAGCGGACCGGGAACAGCTACCGATATTATAAGCAGTACGGTAGAAAATGCCTGTCTGGGTAATTCTACTTCTAATAATTCGCTTGAGTTTACGTTTTCTGTGCCTATGAATCCTACGGTAACGGAAAATGCTATCGGCATAAACCCTTCTATTTCCGGAGCGAAAGTTTGGTCTTCTGGAAATACGGTATTGACTCTAAGTTCTGATTCAAAGCTTAGCTATGGGACTCGCTATGACACTAGCCTCGGGACAGCAGCCAAATCTTTGCAGAATGTGAGCCAGGGAAGCAGTCTCAGTAAAAGTTTCATTGCCGGGGCTAAAATTACTACTCCGGCGGTTCAGGCGGTAGGAGTAGCTTCCCAGGGTTGTGGTAGTACATTTCCGGGAGTGGGTAGCACGGTTACGAGAGACTGGACAGCGGGTTCCTGCTACTGGGATAACAGTCTCGGCTTACTGAGCCCGAGTTCTTATTTGTTTCAAGGCGGTGATACGGGTAATGGTTCGTCCGGTAGTACTACTGATTGTGCGGATGTGAATACTGATAATTTTAGAATTATATTTAATACCTATATGGATTTGAATACTACGATTGCGGCAGTCAGTCTGAAACGCCTGTCTCCTCCTTATACAACTATTTTACTGGCAAGCTATGTTTGGTCGGACTGTCAGGCTACTTACCCTTACGGCTGCCGGGTACTGGAATTGGTTTATGCGGAACAGGAAGCGAGTTGTAACGGAACTTTATTTGGAACGAGTGGAGACTTTAATCTTTATAAGACAAGTGACGCAATCGCTGGCTATCCGCTTTACCAATTGAGTGTTAGTGCGGCAGCAAAGGATGTGAACGGTCTTTCTTTAAGTCCGAGTTTTTATTTTACCATGGAGGGAAATTGAGTTTGAGAATTTTATATATTTTATTATGCATCAGTGCATTGTTAGGTTGCAATAAAGATTTAGTTAGGGGAGTGAAAAGAGAAATTTCTCCTGTAAGTAAATTAGCCATAGGCTTTGTTGAGTATCGAAAGCTATATCCTACTGAGTATGTAGATAAAAATTTTCGGGATATGCTACAGTTTGAATTTTTGCAGGAAGGATATAGTATTATAGAGTTTGAAAATACGAAGACGGCTTCTTTGAAAAAAAGAGAGTCCAAACTATCACCTGAAAAACCTAAAGGTTCGGGAGAAGAGCCTGCCTATTCCGATGAACTTTTACCCGAGTTATTAAAGGATGCTGCCGGGGAGAACAAGAGACCTGAGCTTAAACTGACGGAAAAACACCTGGAGCCTTCCGAAATCCAGAAAATAGCAAAAGAATTTGGTTTTCGATACTTTTTGCAGGGAGCGATTTCTGTTTCCGATACTCTGGATTATTTGGATAATGAGAAGAATAGCCTTGTTTTTCTTCACGTTTATAACGATAAGGGAGAAAAGGTGGGCATGATAAGTTTTGCTATAGATGAAAAAAATCTGTATAACACCAAATTATTGAAGGAAGTTTGTAAGGAAATTGCTACTTCTTTTACTCAAAAAATTATTAATGGATAAGACTCTTATGAAGAGCTTACTTTTTTTTACTTTACTCTTAGTTTTTGCCTGCGGGCCGGATGAAAAAGTTTTATTTAAAACCTATCAACAGGCAGTGGGTCTTTATTCGAATAAACAGTTGGATGAATCGCTAAAGCTTTTTACACAGGTGAAAAATGAAAAAGAAGGCTTTCTTCATACGAATATATATATAGGGAAAATTCATTATTATAAATTGAATTTTCAAAAAGCAAAGGAACTTTTTCAGGAAGACTATTACCGAAATGAGAATCGAACTGCTCTATATTGGATTATAAAAACTGATTTTATTGTTTCTAAGAATTATGAAGAACAATTAAAACGTATAGATGATTACCTGTTTTTTGATGCTAATAACTATGATATCCTATATATCAGAGGAATGATTTGTAAGAAATTAAATAAAACAGATGAAGCTATTCTTTCCTTTTCGAAAGCTATATCGTATAAAGAAAAATTAGCTAATTCATATATAGAATTAAGTAAAATATATAGAGCGGCCGGTTTAACGGAAAAATCAGTAAAACTCGAAGACCTGGCGAAGAAATTAATGGAAAGTGATTTTTAAAATGAAAGAAAAATTTTTAGAAATATATAAATTTATTTTGGAGAAACCTTTTCTGAAAAGGTTTGTAATTGCTGTTCTTGTTTACCTTGGTCTTACCCTTTTGTACTCGAATTTGGTCGGTGCTTCTTTTCGTGCCAGATTTCCTTCTGTGAATCGTTTACTTTACTCTCCTAAACTTTCTGTTTTTACGTATTTTCAAAAGCAGGAAATGAAGGTTACAGAAGAAAAAGAAATCAAAGAGCTTGATGGGGTTTTACAGGTTAAAGCTCTCAAAGTAAACTCGGAATTTATTGATCCGACAATTTCTTCTTCCGGAACAATAGAACCGGTGGAGAAAGTAGAAATTTATTCCAAGGTCAATGGTCGGATAGATAATTTTTTTGTATCCGAGGGGGAAAATGTTACAAAAGGGCAGAAGCTTTTAAAAATTGAAAGCCTTAGCTACGAGATAGAACTCGCCAAGCAGGAAGCAGCCCTTAGCTCAGCCAGGGCCAAGTTGAAATTAGCAGTAGAGAAGTATAATCAGTCTAAGAAAAAAATAGAAGTTAGACTCAATGAAGCAGATAAAAGAATTTCTAATTTACATAAAACTAAATTAGAATATGAAAGAGCCCTGGAAGTTTATGAAAAGAAGGAAAAACTTTTAAAAGGGAAGGCTATTCCCCAGGAAGAATTTAAAGCGGCTGAATTGGAGTATAAATCCAAGGAATCGGCCTTCCAGATAGCTAAACGTGAATTAAACATCGCAATGGTAGGGATTCGTGACAAAGATATTATTGATGCAGGTTATAATTTACCCTCAGGAAAAAAAGATAAACTTAAGGTACTCATTGAAGTTAATACAATCATCGAAAAAGCAGAGATGGAAGTCGCCGAAAAAGAAGTTGGAATTCAGCAGGCGAATGTGACAGCAACGAAAATTTTAATTCGGGAGTCTACAATCTATTCTCCTATAGTGGGGGTTGTTTCCGAACGTTATAAGAGTAGGGGAGTTTTGATTAATGCCGGCGGTATGAATAGCCAGGCGATTATGAGTCTTGTGAAGATTGATAGTGTATATGCAACATTTTTTCTGAATGAAGCAGATGCCTCCAAGATTTCTGTTAATATGGAAGTGCAGATAAAAACGGATATATATCCGGAAAAAGAATTTAAAGGTACTGTAAAGTCTATCAGTCCTGAGATTGATAAGAAAACCCATACTGCCAGGGTGAAAGTGGAGCTGAAAAATCCCGATTATAAGCTGAAACCGGGGATGTTTATTCGTTCTGAAGTCGTAACCGGAAAGAAGGAAAAGGTAATTCTTATACAAAGTCGTTTGATTAAACTATTGGAAGAAAATGTAGCAGAAGTTTTTGTTTTAAAACCTACATCAGAACCTGGTTTCTTTAATGTTTTTAAGGTAAAGGTAAAGCCCGGAAAGAAAAAAGAGGATCGCATAGAAATTTTAGATGGATTAAAAGAAGGGGATCTTATAGCCGCTGAACATTTAAGTCGTTTACGGGATGGATTAAAAGTTAAGGCTTTAGTGGAATGATTGCTAAGCTTCAAAGACTCATTCTGAAAAGGCCGGTAACGACTATTATGATATATTTGGCCTTCGGGATGTTTGGTATTATATCCTTAAATGATATCAAAATAAATTTGTTACCTAATCTGGAATTTCCTCGAGTAACTATCATTACCGGTTTTGCGAACTCGGCTCCTTCTGAAATAGAAAACCTCATTACAAAACCCATTACCGAAACAATTAGTACCATAAATGGTCTTGAAAAAGTCGAATCGGAATCTATTGAAGGTTTTTCTTTTATCACAGCTCAGTTTAATAATACAAAAAATATTAACTTTGCAATTATGGAACTGCGAGAACGGATAGATTTGATCCGGGATATCCTTCCTCAGGATGCTTCAAAGTCTGTGATTAGTCGCTATGATCCGAGTAAATCTCCGATTATAGAAATAGTTTTTTTTGCAAAAGGTCTTTCCAATAAAAAAGACTTACGTAGTTTCGTAAATGATAATATAAAGATATTCTTAGATAGAGTTGACGGTGTAGCGGCCGTTCAGCTAAGTGGTGGAGATACCAAGGAAATTGTGGTTGAAGTTGATCCTCAGAGGATGTATTCCTATAATCTATCTTTATTGGATATTAAAAAGCAATTAGACCTGAATAACCGTAACTTTCCTGCCGGGCAGCTCCCGGTAGGAAACCGGGAATTATTAATTCGAGCTATAGGTGAGTATCGCTATATCTCTGATATAGGGGAAATCACGGTAGGTCTGGGAAAGCAATCCGAACCGGTATATTTAAAAGATTTAAGTCGAACTTATGAAACTTATAAAGAAAAAACAGGCAAGGCGAAGTATAACGGTAAAGATTGTGTGATTGCCTATATTCATAAAGAGTCCAGTAAAAATACGGTAGAGATAACACGAGAAGTTCGCCAGGCTATTTCGGATCTACAAAAGCGTTTTCATAAAGATGTAGAGATAAATGTTGTATACGAAGAAGCTGAATTTATCCAGGCGGCTATCAACAACCTGTTTCAGAACCTTCTAATAGGCACCTTTTTAGCTTTTCTTGCACTTCTTATCATTCTTCGCAATTTTAAAAGTCCTTTGATTTTACTTTTTGTTATACCGGCGACTCTTTTACCTGCTTTTATCATTTTTAAAATACTGGGAATCTCCTTAAATTTAATGTCTCTCGGAGGAATTGCACTCGGTATCGGAATGCTTTTTGATAATAGCAACGTGGTTCTATCCGGTATTGAAAGAAATTTATTAACCAAACAGGATTATACAGATGCTATTATAAGTGGTTCTAGTGAAGTCGCTAAATCTATTTTCTCAGCAACTATGACTACAGTAATTGTATTCTTACCTATATCTTTTATTAAAAGCTTTTTAGGGATTATCTTTTCTGAAATGGCTCTTGCGATAGTTGTATCTTTATTAATCAGTTTTACAGTAGCTCTTACCTTAATTCCTTTACTGGCTTTTTTATTTTATAAGGACAGGCATAAGCAAAAAGGAAAAATAGAAGGCGTTTTTAATACTTTAGGAAATGCTGAAACACGGATGCAGGACGGCTATGTAAAAAAGCTCAGTTTTTTGATTTCTTCTCCTGTGCCGGTGTTTACTGTAATATTAGTTTTGTTTGTTGCTTCATTTCTCATTATGACGCAGGTAAAAAAAGAATTTGTTCCATCGGTGGATACTTCTGAATTTAGAATTGAATTAAAAGGCCCGGAAGGTTATACGCTGGAGTCTATGGAAGAGATTGTATCTATTTTAGAGAATAAATTGTTATCTGAATCTATAGTGAAGGGGATTATTACAAATATTGGTTATGATTCCGATAGTGTAGTCGGAAAAAGTAGTAAGACAAGTTCAACTAATGTGGCGAATATCCGAGTGGTTCTGGATAAAAATAAAGGTACAAGTACTTTAACTTTCATTAATCAATTTAGAAAACAACTGGATTTTAATAAGTCTATTAGCCTGGGTTTTTTTCCCGGTGGAGATATTATTTCGAGCTTATTATCTCAGAATACGGGTAAGTTAGAATTACTCTTAATTGGAGATGAACTGGAGGAGTTAAAAAATATCGGGAAGAAAATTCAGGGAGATTTAGAAAAAATAGAAGGCATACAGGATATTAGTTCAGGCATGGAAGCAAGAAGTAAGGAGCTAAAAGTTAGTTACGATCCACTTAAGCTTACCAGGTTTAATTTTAGTAATTCTTATGTTGCTGATTATTTAAAAACGGCTACAGATGGCTCGATAGCTACTAAAATGAAGGTGGCCGGATATGATGTGGATATACGTCTTCGCTTTAAAAAATCCAAAACAGATAATTTGAATAAAATACTACAATTAAAAATTCAGACAAAAGCCGAAGAACCGGTAGAAATATCTCAATTTGCTACGGTTCGTGAGTTTGATAGTCTGAATGTCATTACTCGAAGAGGGAAATCAAGAGTAAATGTAATTTCTATTGATTATGATAAAACAAAAAAAGCAAGTATTGAAGATAGTCTGGATTCCTTAATTGCTAATTATTCTTTGCCTACCGGATATACTTTAAAGTATTCAGGAGAGAAAGAAAATTTAAATGAATCCGTTAAGGAATTACTTTTTTCTTTTGCACTTGCTTCTATACTGATTTATATGCTCCTGTCGGCTCAGTTTGAATCTTTGAAATATTCTCTGGTTATGGTATGTACGATTCCCCTGATATTTATTGGAAGTTTTCCGGCTCTTTATTTTTCCGGAAAGAGTTTAAATGTCAGTTCGTTTATGGGGCTGATTTTGTTAGTAGGTGTGGTAGTTGATAATGCTACATTATTCTATGAGTATTTACAAATTTATAAAGAAGAGGGTCTTGCCTTACAGGTAGCTATATTAGAAAGTTCAAAAACAGTTTTGCGTCCGATTCTCATGAACAATTCTACTACCATTCTTGGTTTGTTACCGGTTGTTCTGGGTTTAGGTCGGGGTTCTGAATTTCAGGCTCCATTGGGCATTGTAGTGGTAAGCGGTCTTATTTCTGCTGCTTTTTTTACTCTTTTTTTAATACCCTTATTATTTTATATCTTAGAGAATAGGAAGGAAAGCCGACTTGAAAGAATTTCTGATTCAAATTAAAGCCAGACCTGTATTGATATCCATGCTTGTTCTGGCCTTACTTCTATTCGGTCTAATTTCTTTTTATAGGCTAAATTTTTCTTTATATCCTTCTCCCGTCTATCCGGGTTTAAGTATTCATCTTGATTTTCCTGGAGCCGATCCATTGAAAATGGAACAGCAAATAACGAATCCCATAGAAGAAGCCATTTCTATAGTCGGGGGTATCAAGGAAATGCGGTCTTTTTCTGAAGCGGGGAAGATGAAAGTTAACATCGAATTTGAAAAAGAGACAGACTTAAATTATAAAATACTGGAATTAAAAGAAAGGATTGACCTGGTTTCTCATAAATTTCCGAGAGAGGCTCATAAGCCGGGAATCATTAAATACGATCCGGAACAGGTACCGGTTTTTATTGTGAGTTTTAAAAGTGAGAAAATGGATTTAACGGCTATCCGGGAATATTTGGAAAGGTTCATAAAGCCTGAATTGGAGAGCATAGAGGGGATTAGCCAGATTATTATTGCAGGTGGACGAGTTCGAGAAGTTTTGGTTTCTTGTGATAGACAACAGATGGAAGCTTATGCTATAAGTTTACGAGAAGTAGTCGATGCTCTAAGTTCTAACAATACAAATCAAACGATTACAAAGATATATAAGGATGCGAGAGAACAGAAGGTCTATTCGGATGGAAAATTTAAAGATCTTTATGAAATTCGAGAGTTGCCGGTGAGTCTGGATAACGGGAGAAATCCTGTTTTGATAAAAGATATAGCCGAAGTAAAAATGGCCTTTCGAGATGAAGATTCCAGTTCAAGGGTGAATGCTAAAGAAATGGTTAGTTTGTACATATACAAAACCTATATAGGTGACCCGTTGCATATAAGCAAACAATCCAAGAAAATTATAGAGGCCTTATATCATCGTAATACAAATTATGAAGTTACATTTGATCAGGGTGATTTAATTAAACATACTTATCAAAATTTATTATTTTGTTTCTTCGGAGCATTTATCTTTCAGTTTCTGTATATATATAAAACAAATCCGTATAAACTTTATTATGTTCTACTTCATATTGTATCGATTTCTATTTCTTTTTTTATATTTGCATTCATCCTTTATGTATTACAAATTCCTTTAAATATGCTTTCTATTTCCGGAGCTTCGGTTGCAATCTATTTTTGGTTTTTTTATACTTCTTTAGCTTTTGTTTATAAACCTAAAGAACCAATAATTGCAATGAAATACTTTTCTTCCATATTATCATATATACTAATTTACCTTTTATTGGTATCCCTATTATTCCTGCTTTTTAGTAAAACCACTGCAATTCATTATTTTATAACAGCTTTTTGTACCGGTATATACTTTCTCCTTATTTATATGATATTTCCTATCCTTATTTTACTCTATAAACCTGTTGAGATAGTTTTCCCAGAAATGAATCAAATTATAGATCTAAATCCTGTTTTTACAATGATAAAAAAGTTTTCCTTTTACGAGAAAATCAAAAAAATTAGCTTTTATGTATATATCAAATTAACTAATATTCCGAGCCAAATTCATTCTTTGCTGGTAAAATTTTATCTACTTATACTAAAATATAGTAAATATGTATTTCTTTTATCCTTCCTACTTATACCCCTATCTATTTATTCTTTTTTTTCAATGAAAAAGGAGCTCGGAGTCTCTTTTAAAGAGAAAGAGTTGATAGCTTTTTTAGAATTTCCTTCCGGAACCAGTTTTGAATATGCTAATAAAATCACCCTGGGTATAGAAAAAAAAATTATGGACTTGAAAGGGATTAAACAACTCGTTTCAAAAACAGAAACCGAACGCTCCTTCTTTATTATAAAAGTAAATAATGATATTTTTTTAGATGAAACTTATACGAATTATATAAAAAATTCTGTAGGAAAAACAGAGCCGGCTTATTTCTATTTTTCTTCCGATAACATTCAATTAACAACTCGCGAAATGGTTTTAGATATATTGGGAAATGATTTGGATGAACTCGAAGCTTATGTTACGAAACTGGTTACGATTGCAAAAGCTATGGAGAATGTAGTAGAAGTTGTATATCTTTTCAAACCGCCTCGTGATGAATTGCTTCTTTATATTCTGGGGTATAAATTGAGAGGTTCCCTTTTAAACTTATTAGAGATTGGAGATTTTTTGAAATTGGCTATACAGGGAGGAATCGCCAGTAAATTTTATGAAAAGGATAGAGAAATTGACATTCGGGTACGATTTGATAAAAAATACAGGGATTCGAAAGACAGCCTTTCTTTAATTAGGGTGAAAAATTTGGATGGAAAATATGTTCCAATTACAGAAGTTGTTTGGAGAAAGGAAAGTAAGGTGCCTGTAAAAATCTATCATAAAAATAAAAAACGCTTATATTCTATTTCTATACGTTTTGCTGATGTGAGTGATAAAAAAATTGAAGAAGCCTTATCCCGGATCTTAGCTTTTCCTCTACCTGAAAACTACAGAATCGAAGCGGGGAAAAAGAGCGGAAGAACGTTTGATAAAAGTTCTGAACTCCAGGTATATGTTATTTTCGCCTTACCAGTATTTATCTATATGATGTTATCAGCTTATTATGAATCCTTTAAATATTCTTTAAAACCGGCATTATCTATTATATTCTTGCTGGCTTTAAAAATTCTTTTTATCTATGGGTTTATCGGGAAAATGACTTATCCCATTTTATTGGCTTTACTTTTATTTTCAGGATTTGATATTTTTCTTTTACTTGTGATAAAATCGAAAGGAGGAATTTATCTTACAAAAAATTTGATAAAACGAAAGCCTGAAAGACTGTTTTTATTTTTTCCTATAGTTCTTTCTATACTTCCGTTTTTTTTATTCTTTCTTTTATTTGCGGACACAGCGGTTTTATATATATATGATTTCTTTTTTGTTTTTACAATTAGCTGTGTGTTTGGAACTATGTTTATACCCATTTTTTTGAAGGCAAACTTGAAAAAAGAGACCCTGCAAGAAATTTATAAAAAGATCTTATAAGTATGATTTGTGTAAAATGAAAAAAAAGTTAATAAAATTGATTGTAGTTGGAACGCTTTATTTGTTCTTTACTGTTTTATATGCAGGAGATAGAACTTTATCTTTGGATTTAAATAAAGCAATCACTATCGGATTAACAAATAGTATACTTCTAAAGACAATACGAAGTAAGCAGGAAGTGTTTCGACATATTATAACTGAGAAGTGGAGGAATTATTTACCAAGGGTGGGAGTTTCCTATTTTGGTTTAAAGAATTTGAATGTGGAGCAACCTGATTCGAGATACAATGATATTCGTTTGAATATACAACAGTTATTATACGATGGAGGAAAAACGGAACTTGAAGTAGAGTCAGCCAGACTGGATAAGGTTTTAAACTCTAAGGATTACTTGATTGAAAGAGATAAGCTTTCCCTGGAAATTAGCAAAGCCTATATTACTACTTTATCAAATTTTAGTAAGCTATTTTTGGTTAAAAAGAGCTTAAAGCGGGCCGTGCATAATTTAAAAAACGTAAGCCTGCAAAAAAAAGAAGGTTTTGCTACTGATATACAAAGATTAGAAGCCCTTTCAAAGTTGCGGGAAGTAGAAGCAAGCTATAGAAAAATTCAGGGAGAAACTAACCGTTCTCTTATGGATCTAAAGCAAGTCTTGAATTTACACATTGATGTAGACATAAAGTTTGAAGAAAATTTTTTGTTTGATTATTCCTTTTATCCTCCGAGTTTGCCAATCAAGAATATTGCTAAAAAGTCGGTAGCAACCAATCAAGAAGTAGCCAAGTTTCGTGTGGTTGTAAAACAGTTAAAAGCTCAAAAGCAATTGGCCGAAGAATACTGGAAACCCCAGGTTTCGGTTGGGGCCTATGTGGGAGAAAACGTAAATGGTCCTGTTCCTACAAAAAATAAGGTTTACGGTTTTAATCTTTCTGTAAATACAAGGTTTGGAAGTACCACCAATCAAAACACCCTGAACTACGGAGTACAGACAGATGGGTCCGGTATCCAGAGGATACCGGGTTACGGGCCTCAATTTGTTGGTAAAGGTGAAAATGCTTTCAATAGCAGCAATTTTAACTTTTATGATGATTTGAGCTATTCCCGAAATATTTTAGAGGGAAAGATAAAACTTTCAGAAGCTGTAGGGAAATATAAAAAATTATCCAATGAAGTGGAAATGTCTGTTTATAAAAGTTATGATACTTTGCAGGAAAAATGGCAACTTCTCAGGTTAGGGAATTCAAGGCTTTATTTGCAATTTGAAGCTTTTAAATTAGCCAGACAAAAATTTCAACAGGGTTTTTTAAAAGAGGTGGACGTTATTAGCGCTGAATTGGATTTGATGCAGGCCCAGGATGGATTACTGGAGGTCTCTCGTGACTATATGCTTTCCGGTTTTGAATTTTATTTTTTTAGCGGTTCGGATAATAATAGCCTGCATTTATATGAATATAATCGAAATAAAGGAAATTCGATTATTCTAAAACTCTATGATTATAAACGAGATGAGTCTTTAAAGCCGGAAATCCGGGAAGTTGAAGAGCGAGAGAAAATCGAGATTACTCCGGATACTACAATAATAGAAAAAAAAGAAGTTCCCCTTATTGAAGAAGAGAATTATCATATCAAAGAATCTCCGAAGAAAAAAAAGGATTATGATTTCTTTATTGAAGAGTAAAGTAAACAAGTAGAATAGAATTATAAATGGGTAGAGAATGAATGCACAGGATAGAATAAAAGCTCAAAAGTTAAATAACGAGGGAGTCTCTCTTATTGGCTCCAATCCGGATAAGGCTATAGATTTATTTGAAAAGGCAATGCAGCTTTGTTCTATTGTTCCGGAATATCCAAATAACATGGGAGTTGTTAAACTGAATCAAAAGAAATTTATAGAAGCATTGGAATATTTTCAAAAAGCTATAGATATAGATCAAAACTACTTTCATGCTTTTTATAATATGGGTGTTTGTTACCAGGCTCTTTCTGAGAATCTGAAAGCTGTTGACTATTATCTCAGAGCTATGAAATTGAAACCGAATTCACCCGAACTCATTTTTAATATGGCTTTAGTTTATTCCAGGTTGGGTGATAAAGAAAATGCAATACAATATTATAAGTTATTCGTCAGAATTGCTCCGATAAGCCTGGCAAAACCCATAGAAGATGCAAAAAAAAGAGTGGAAGAACTTTTAAAATGAAAAAGAATTATGAAAAAAACTTGCCTGAAATTAAAGAAAAAGAGAAACATGGTTTATGAAACTTCGAATCTTTACATTTTTTATCTTAGGTTTATTAATACTAACTTCGGGTCTTTCTGCCGAGGACAGAACAAAAGCTCAGAAATTAAATTATGAGGGTGCCAAGCAGTTAAAGGCGGATCCTGATAAGGCTATAGGATTA
This sequence comes from Leptospiraceae bacterium, assembly GCA_024233835.1. Lineage (NCBI taxonomy): Bacteria > Pseudomonadati > Spirochaetota > Leptospiria > Leptospirales > Leptospiraceae > Leptospiraceae bacterium. The sequence continues at coordinate 101,685 of JACKPC010000006.1, read as the reverse complement.
TTTGAGCAGGCAATGCAGTTGGATCCCTCTGTTCCTGACTATCCGAATAATATTGGAGTTGCTTATCTTAATCAGAAGAACTATATAAAAGCTTTGAGTTACTTTCAAAAAGCTACAAAAATCAGTTCGAATTATTTCCGAGGTCATTATAATCAGGGTGTTTGTTATCAAGCTATGGGAAAGAATAAGGAATCAGTTACTGCCTATAAAACAGCTTTGAAATATAACTCCAAATCTCCTGAGACTTTCTTTAATTTAGGAATTGTTTATACACGGCTTAATAAGAAAAAAAGTGCAGTGAAGTATTATAAGAAGTTTCTTGAAATTGCTCCTTCAAGTATGGCAAAACCTATTGAGGATGCAAAAAAGAGAATCAAACAAATGGAAGGAAAATAGGTTTAACTATATGAAAATAGGGGAACGATTTGGATTAACAAGTTTAGTTATTTTTCTTGTAGCTTTTTTCGTATTTCATTGTAAGAAAAGCGAACCTACAAAGGAAATGCAGGTCACGGCTGCTACTTACACTGAAGCCAATAATAAAGGTGTAGCACTTTTAAAAGAGAAGAAATTTGAGGAAGCTTTGGCTTATTTTAAAAAGTCGGCTGAATTGAAACCGGATTTTGCCCTGGCCTATTATAATCAGGGTGTTTCATATCAGGCTATGGATGATTACAAAACTGCGGTTCTTGCCTATCAAAAAGCTAGAAGCCTGAATCCGAACGATGCCAAGATCTACTTTAACCTGGCTTTAGTTCAATCTAAATCTGGTGATAAACAAGGAGCTTTAGAGAACTATAAAAAATTTATAGAGATTGCACCTCCCGAAAAAATGGCAAAACCTATAGAAGATGCAAAAGTTAGGATACAGGTACTTTCTGCCCAATGATGCTTCGTGATACATTTAAAAACACTTATTTGGCTCTCTTTCAAACCGGAGAGCTCTCTTCTCTTTTTTCGACTGAGGAAGAAAAGAAAGTATTTGTTCAAACGTTTAGGCAACTACTTTTACTATTGGGTTTATTTACTATTATCCTGATTTTGTTTCATTTCTTTCTTCAACTTTTTCCTCTTGGTTCTTATGTAAAAAAAACTCCATTTGCTAAGTATAAGACCGGGCTCTTTTTTCCCTGGTCTAAATTTTATTTTCCTTTGACCTGGTTTTTATACATTCTTGTTGTGGGAGCATTACGCTACCTTTCTCTTGTAATCATGGCGGAAAAAAATACTTCTTTTTTAAACAGTATGAGTGTAAGTGTATATTCTACTCTTCCTCTTATTATTTCCGGTTTATTCTTGAATAGCATGTATAGCCTATTTCCTCCCATCTCAGAGAATAATTATACGATGGGTAAGTTTCAGCTTATTCTGGCCCTGATCTTATTCTTCGGAGCGATTATGTGGGAAGGGAAAATCTATATTAGCTTAGGGAAACAAATTTTTCAGCAGAATACGGGTAGGGCTTTTTTAACCTGGTTTTTTCCGGCTTTTTCTTTTTTGGTATTATTCTTTCTTTTTATTGCCTACCAGGCTTTCTTTGTTCGTTAAGTTAATAATCAGAAGTCTTGTAGGCGGTTTTCTTTCCGGGTTCTTTGAAAAATAATTATTATATAGGCTCTTATCTTTTATTTCATAATAATCTTATCTGATGCTTCTTTAACCAACTCAAGGAAAGCTTCTTTGCAGTAAATATGTGAATCTTTTTTCATTAGTAAAATATCCGAATATCTCTTTACAAGGTCATCAGTTTTTTCAATAACTATTATATCAGAATCATCTAATTCTACATGATCCGAGTTTGAATACCCGATTACCATTTCATACATAGTTTTAGCTTTTAATTTTGCTTCTTCATATTTTTTTAAATCGAAAGAATTTTCTATAAGAGATTCTTCTAACTCTTTCAAAAAAAACTTAAAGCTTGGAGACTTGTCTTTATAATTACGTATGGAATTATTTCGTAAATCGGAAGGTGATATGATTTGCATTTTCTTGAATTTGTAGATGATATAACCCGGAATACAGAGAACATCTTGTTTCATTGCAGTCCTCTTTCCATGGCTACTTTAATTGCAGTATTTTGGAGACTTCTTAATAATTCGAGAGTGCTCATTTTACTGTGAATGTTCTTTAACTTTTCTGCTTCCTCCCTATCACATTGGGACAAAATAATAATTTCTATATGGCTTAAAGTTTCTTTTGTTTTTTCTTCAGTGCCAAAGAGAATTTCATACTGCTTTGCTGTGAGAAAGGCAAATTTATCTTTAGATAGACCCTTTTTCTTCCATTCCGTAGTTAAAGCTTTTCTATTATCCTTGCTTTCTAAAGCAAAGATATCATCCTTTTTTAAGAAGTTGAAGAAATCCATGGGTCAAAGATCGTCTCTATTCTTTTTTTTGTAAATATATTTTTATATCATAAACAAATTAAATATGCTGGAATACATAGTATAGTGTTCTCTCGTAAATTCTGAATATTTATTTCTATAAGAGTTTCAACTTTTGATTTCCGGCAGCTATAAGACTGTCCGAAGAAGGAAATGGCTTCGTGAAGCTGAACTTTGGATACTGCGCTTGCCTGCGGGCATTGCTCAGGGAACAACTCGCCGGCTGAGAGACCGAAGGGAGCCGAAGCCAAGAGCTTCGAAGTACGGGCATGGGGATAACAATTTTTTCTTGTCATAATTATGGGGGGGGGGAAGTTAGACTGACAAATTTACCATAAGGAACCTTTATGAAACATTTATTAAAATTAACAGCACTGTCTGTGCTACTACTCAGCCTCACGGCCTGCCCGAAGAAGAAAGAGGATGATAATACAACAACATTATTGTTACTCTTAAGTATGCAGCAGCCAGCAGCCACAGAAGCTTCTAAAACGGCCGCCCTTGCGTCTCATCCTGGTTGTACCAAGCTGAACACAGCTTCTACCACTTCCCAGACCTTGCAGTCCGTGTTGTATCAAACTCAAACTACTGATTATAAAGCCAATATCAAAGCTAGTTTAAGCGCAGGCCAGAAGTTGGTAATAACTGCAACTAAAGGAACATTGCCTGCTTTAGGAACAAGTTTTGGTTCAAATATTTCGGTATATTCTAGCGATTCTTGTGATACAGCAGATTTTACAAATCAGACATATTCTAGCAGTATTACTCTGAGTAGCAATTCGAGTGACAGAACCAAGATGGAAATCATTGCAAAAGTAAATATTTCTTATACATATGAGTTCTCTGTTACCGATGTCGTAACAGCCGGTGGAGTAATCACCTACCAGATTCAATAGAGAAGAGAGAAGCAGTGGAAAACTCCACTGTTTGAATATTCTAAAATTCTTTCTCTCGTATATTCTGAATATCCTCAAAACTCATGCCGGTAAGAGTATGGATTTGTTCATCCGAAAGCCCCATCTTGATAGCATTCTTTGCAACATTTAATTTCTCTTCCAACTTACCTTCCAGCTTACCTTCATCCCTTGCTGTATCGAGCATACCTTTTGATTCCCAGTAGGCCATGAGACTTTCGTGGTATGTATCAAACTCAAAGCTATTCATAGCACTGAGTTCGGAGGTAAGAAAGGCTTTTTTAAAAAGGGGTTCGTTTAATATAGCCGGAATGTGGTCAAAACTTTCCAGGTTTTTTAAGAAATAACACCATTTATCAAAGCGGCTTTCTAATTCATTTTCTTTCTTGGTAAAGAGGGGCATCTGCAAAAACTTAAAATGAAGCTTATCATAAAAGACTTCCCCATCCTGGTCTTTGAGTTGAACATAACGTTCGAATTTCTTCTTTTCTTCTTTCTCGTCATACTTAAAATCGAGAATGGCAATGAGATAAACGGGCTTGAGTTTAAAGTTCCAATCTCCTTTTTCTGCCTGTTCCTGAATGGGAAATGTAACGGCAAATAGAGACCTGTCTTTAAAAAATTCCAATTTTTCTTTTTGCATTTCAACGATGAAGTCTTCTCCATTGGCTCCTGTGCATTGGATATCAAAAATGGCTTTTCGTAGGAAAGGCATAGGAGGGAGATTTTCAGGATTTCGAAAACTGAGTTCCTGAATCCGGTGTTTTTCCGGAAGGATTTGATTCAAAAAATCAATGAGTAGATCCTTATTGGCTTCGGTTCCGAAGAGCCTCTTAAAACCAAAATCAGTGTATGGATTTAAGTATCTGGGTTTTTTGTCCTGTAGCATGACAGTCTTTAGACTGGTGGAAGCTCAGTGAGCTGTAAAGGTTTTTTTCTGGATAAGATACGATTGCCGCCCTTCAGCGGGCATTGCTCAGGGAACAACTCGCCGGCTGAGAGACCGAAGGGAGCCGAAGCCAAGAGCTTCGAAGTACGGGCATGGAGATAGCAATTTTTTCTTGTCATAATTATGGGGGGGGGAAGTTAGACTGACAAATTTACCATAAGGAACCTTTATGAAACATTTATTAAAATTAACAGCACTGTCTGTGCTACTACTCAGCCTCACGGCCTGCCCGAAGAAGAAAGAGGATGATAATACAACTACATTATTACTACTTTTGAGTATGCAGCAGCAACAGGCAGCATCCACAGAAGCATCTAAAACAGCAGCCCTCGCTCAACATCCTGGTTGTACCAAGCTGAACACAGCTTCTACCACTTCCCAGACCTTGCAATATGCACAGGATAGCAGTTCTGCTTATCAAGCCAATATCCAGGTTAGTTTAAACGCAGGTCAGAAGTTGGTAATCACAGCTACAAAAGGTAATTTGCCTTTGATGAGTTCTTCAAGTGGTTACTCAATAGCCGCTTATAATCTAGATTCTTGCACAACTGCAGATTTTACAAGAGTATTGTATTCTAGTTATAGTCAAAATGTTAGCATTTCCAATAACTCAACCGATCGTACCAAGATAGAGATAACAGCCACGAAAGCTGCCAGCTATAATTTTGAGATAACCGTTACCGATGTCGTAACAGCCGGTGGAGTAATCACCTACCAGATTCAATAAAAAAGAGAGAAGCAGTGGAAAACTCCACTGTTTGAATATTCTAAAATTCTTTCTCTCGTATATTCTGAATATCCTCAAAACTCATGCCGGTAAGAGTATGGATTTGTTCATCCGAAAGCCCCATCTTGATAGCATTCTTTGCAACATTTAATTTCTCTTCCAACTTACCTTCCAACTTACCTTCCAACTTACCTTCCAACTTACCTTCCAACTTACCTTCCAACTTACCTTCATCCCTTGCTGTATCGAGCATACCTTTTGATTCCCAGTAGGCCATGAGACTTTCGTGGTATGTATCAAACTCAAAGCTATTCATAGCACTGAGTTCGGAGGTAAGAAAGGCTTTTTTAAAAAGGGGTTCGTTTAATATAGCCGGAATGTGGTCAAAATTTTCCAGGTTTTTTAAGAAATAACACCATTTATCAAAGCGGCTTTCTAATTCATTTTCTTTCTTGGTAAAGAGGGGCATCTGTAAAAACTTAAAATGAAGCTTATCATAAAAGACTTCCCCATCCTGGTCTTTGAGTTGAACATAACGTTCGAACTTCTTCTTTTCTTCTTTCTCGTCATACTTAAAATCGAGAATGGCAATGAGATAAACGGGCTTGAGTTTAAAGTTCCAATCTCCTTTTTCTGCCTGTTCCTGAATGGGAAATGTAACGGCAAATAGAGACCTGTCTTTAAAAAATTCCAATTTTTCTTTTTGCATTTCAACGATGAAGTCTTCTCCATTGGCTCCTGTGCATTGGATATCAAAAATGGCTTTTCGTAGGAAAGGCATAGGAGGGAGATTTTCAGGATTTCGAAAACTGAGTTCCTGAATCCGGTGTTTTTCCGGAAGGATTTGATTCAAAAAATCAATGAGTAGATCCTTATTGGCTTCGGTTCCGAAGAGCCTCTTAAAACCAAAATCAGTGTATGGGTTTAAGTATCTGGGTTTTTTGTCCTGTAGCATGACAGTCTTTAGACTGGAAAAGGCTCTGTAGCTGTAAAGGTTTTTTCTCAGGAACTGATTAAAGAAGTTGTCTCTTTTTTCCGTAGCCGGATGTTTCAGCATCCGGTTAAGAAATAAAAATCCAAATTATCTGAGAAATCTGTCAATTTGTATTTGACAATTTCAGAAAAATGGTTTAGGATGTAAAAATGAGAAAAACTATAAAGTGGAAAGCTGAAAATGAAAACATATATATTTACAACCGGGTCTCAGTCTGAGCCTGTACCCTCCCTATTTACGAATTATGCTTTTATTCCGGATTATATTTTTTCCTGCAATCCATCTATAGTTTCATATTTTGTTTTGACTCGCATCGAAAAAAAGAAAAAAAAGGTGATAATGACCTGTAGCCAGAGAAAGGCTATAGGAAAAAAATTATTGGAGAAATGTAAATGAAACATTTATTAAAATTAACAGTCCTGTCAGTGCTACTACTCAGCCTCACGGCCTGCCCGAAGAAGAAAGAGGATGATAATACAACTACATTATTACTACTTTTGAGTATGCAGCAGCAACAGGCAGCATCCACAGAAGCATCTAAAACAGCTGCCCTTGCATCTCATCCGGGTTGCACCAAGCTGAACACAGCTTCTACTACTTCCCAGACCTTGCAGTCCGTGTTGTATCAAACTCAAACTACTGATTATAAAGCCAATATCAAAGCTAGTTTAAACGCAGGTCAGAAGTTGGTAATAACTGCAACTAAAGGAACATTGCCTGCTTTAGGAACAAGTTTTGGTTCAAATATTTCGGTATATTCTAGCGATTCTTGTGATACAGCAGATTTTACAAATCAGACATATTCTAGCAATATTACTCTGAGTAGCAATTCGAGTGACAGAACCAAGATGGAAATCATTGCAAAAGTAAATATTTCTTATACATATGAGTTCTCTGTTACCGATGTCGTAACAGCCGGTGGTGTAATCACCTACCAGATTCAATAAAAAAGAGAGAGGAAAAGAAAATGAAAAAGCGGAAAACCATCACATTCAAAGGAATTCAGAGAAACCTGAACACCATCCTATTTAAGATAGAGGCCTTTTTTCTTCTCCTATCTTTCGTTCTTTTCATTTTCTACCCCTCTTTTTCGGCTCTCTCGAACCCTGTGGTTCCCTATGCCCTCATGCCCGAGCAATTTGATGCGGATGAGATGCGAGGCACTATTCAGCAGGCCAATGCCCTGCGAAATGTAAGTGCCTGGGATACGATGATAACTGAGAAATTAGGTGTCATGAAAGCAGCCTGGGAGAATGATTTGAATACAAAAATCCAAAACCAGATTGCTCTTGTTACAGAGTCAGATACCTATAACAATAACCCGACCTATAAAGATTATTTAAAGAAAGAACTGGAGTCCCGTAGAGAAGAAGCTCTAGAAGACTGGCAAAAAACAGCAGATGGTCTTATATTAACCAATCGGAACGAATACGTAGCCTTTATAACAAGTAAATACAAAACCGAACAGGATAACTCGACTACTAAAACCCAGACAGAGGCTGAAAATAAAATTACCGAAGAGGATTTAAAAGACTCTTATTCGGGTTTGAAGGATGACCTGGATTCAACTATAAAGGACTGGGCAACAGATTTTAATACTACATTTAAAACCGGGATGACCAATTTCCAGAATGACCTGACTTCGATTAATACGAGCTATTCTGAATTTATACAACAACTCAACCAGGCCGAAGGAGAGTTTAACCGGAATTTGAGCTTGATTAATGCCTATAAGACCAATGTAAAAACGAATATTCAAACAATGGTAAATAACCTACAGACATCTCTTAACTCGGATTCCAATACGAAATTGTATAAAAATGATGATGGAAGCTATAATACAGCCGGTGAGAACTTGAATAAGCTGATTACCCGGATGAATACGAAGCTACAAAACCCGGATATGGATTTTACGACTATCCTCACTGAACTTTCTACGGAAATGACAGATTATCTCGAACTGACTAAAAATGAAGCTCAGAGTAAGACAGATTACTATCAGACTCAGATTATTAAAAATTATAAAAATGATGGAGAAAATGAGAGTGGAAGTTCATTCGATATTTCATCATTGTATTGGTCTCGTTCAGGAGATCCAACAGACCAAGCTTTTCAAGAATTTATTGGATTAGTTAAAAATTATATCTCAAATCCGGCTCAATACTCCACTGAAATGCTACAAAGATTTAGTGACTTTGAGAGCGAAGGAGTTGTTCGAAATAGTTGGCTTTCTGACAATTTAATTATCCAAAATATTACCGGGGTTACTCTTAGGGCCAATACAACGAATGTAGATGCAGATTGGTTAGCTTCTGCTACTAGGGATTATTTCTATGTAGGAGGAAGTTATAATGAAGAGGTTGCCAATGGAGGGCCAACACTCTATTACCATTATAATGAAGCACGTTACATAAGTTTTGATCAATATGTAGAACGTCCGGGTTATTGTATTGTGTTGCCTGTAAAAGCATGTTGGTATAACAGTTTTACCCGAAATGAAAAAGAAATTTATCTTGATGTTAGTTATACCGTAAAAGACACTGTTGCCGAACAAAACATGTATACCTGGCAGGGATTTACTAATCAGCTTGCTGCACAGCATAGCGAGTGGAAAGACAAAATTCTTCCTGCCATTTCTAACTGGGAACAACAGGTTAAAAACTACAAGGGTTTTTTTGATGCCTGGAAAACCAAGGCAGATGAGCTTCGGGCCGAAGCTACAGAAAATTATCAGAACGCCGTTTCTGAGCTGCAAATCAATCAGGGAAAGTGGCGTCAGGAGATGGAGCGCTCTGAAAAGGCTGCTATAGAAAAGTGGTCGGATATTCAGAAAAAACTACAGAGCGATAATAAAGAAGAAGCAAAAGAAGCCTGGAAAGAAGCCAAATTATTAGCTGATTCTGTTGATGAACTTCGCGCACCTGAAGCAGGAAGTAACTCAGCCGCCTTTACTCAGTCTATTTTGGATTTAAGAAATGCCCGTGTAGAGTATAAAACAGAAGAACTTCCTTCTACCAATGGAGTAGCAAGTTTAGCCGCAGGCTTTAATTCCTCTATAAATGGATCTTTGAATAATAGCAATAATGCTTCTCCAACAAATTCCTATAATATTTTTGATCATGGCTTTAAAGTCGATGATATAAGCAATTTAAATATAGCCTCCAAATTCAATACAGCCATTACCGGAGCCAAACAGTTTAATTACGTTCGAGCCATGAACAATATCATCGATGAGAACGTTAATAAATACCAGGATCAGGTCTATGAGCAGGTTGTAAATTCTTACAAGTTTAAAATCATGTCTGATTATTATACAAAAGATGGAAAGTTGGATGAATCTAAACTGACTGCCGAACAATTGAAATTGCAACAAGAAGGAAAATGTGTATCTGGTGGAGAACTTGTTGCTGCCTGTGCCGGTTTCATGGAACGAAATGAAATGTTCGAATCCGCCAGAAGAGATGGAGACCAGATTGTTATTACCTATAAAATTAGCGATGGTTCTGCCCATAAAGCAGCCGATGGAAAAGGTGACTATAAAGGTTATGAATCCGGAAACCAATTTGAAGAGAGAAGGATTTCTCTTTCTTCCGTAGCTCATGTGGGTGCACCGAAAGACTTGTTTGAAACCTGGACTAATGCAGATTACCAGGTTCTCAATGCTTCGGTTTATGGAGAAAGAGGAGAAGATGGAAAGCTAGTCGAGGGAAAAGAAGGAGCCTTAGCCAGCCTGTATAACTCTTTCGGAGATGACATGAAACGGGTAGGGCAGTCCTATCAGGATGTATCCGAACTGAATCAGTATTACATGGATATGTTCCGAGCAGATGCTGACCAGCAAATCGAAAGAGAGCAACTGGTAGAAGATTTAGTAAAAGCCTATGTAACGGGTGGAGGTAGTTGGAGCTCTGCTGTTCAGTCGGTAGTTAAGGACAAAGTAAATAATGCCATAGCTGAAGCCACCGGTTTACCCGTCGGTCTCATTTCCGGTCTTACCAGCGGACAAAGTTTTAAACAGGCAGCACAGGGCTATGCAAAGCAAGTTGCCACTCAGGAAATAGCGAAAGCTACCGGTCTTCCTCCCCAACTTGTTTCTCAATGGATAGCCAAACAAACTGCCCCCAAACCGGGCTTCACTGAATCACCGGCCTTTAAGGCTGTCAAAGTCGTGGCTGCCGTTGCGGCTGTGGTAGCGGCTCCTTTCACTGGTGGAGCTTCTCTAGTTGCCCTTGGAGCCTTTAATGCAGCAGTTTCAGTAGCAGAAAAAATTGAGTCAGGTGGAATCGGTTCAAGTTTAAAATCAGTAGTTGCCAATGTGGGTGGTGCTGTCATCAATGGTGTAGTGAGCGGGGCTACGGGTGGAGTTGTTGATGCAAATCTTTCTTACTCAGAAGAAGATGGATTTGGTGCCAGTGTAGGTGTTGGAGTAGCCGGAGTTGCCAGTGTGGGCTTAGAATACACAGAAAATGGTGGTTTTGGTGCTTATGCAGCTGCGGATTTTGGAGTAGGATCTGTTGAACTATCTTACTCTCAAAATAATGGTTTTGAAGCACAGGCATCTCTGGATGTTGGCTTTGTCAGTGCAGAAATGAGTTATGATACGGAGAATGGCTTTCAGGCTCAAGCATCATTGGACATTGGAATCGGTGCAGTAGATTTGAATTATTCAGATCAGGAGGGTTTTTCTGCTCATGCAGATGTCGACATTGGAGTGGGAGATTTAAGCATGGACTATTCTGATCAAAATGGCTTCTCTGCCAGTGCATCGGTAGAAGGGGTTGTTGATTTGAGTTATGATAAGAACGGTCTATCAGCCAGTACAAATATAGAAGGAATCGATGTAGCCTATTCAAGTTCGGAAGGGTTTTCGGCCAGTGGTGAAATAGCCGGAGTTGATTTGAGTTATGATAAGAACGGTCTATCAGCCAGCACGAATATAGAGGGAATCGATGTAGCCTATTCAAGTTCGGAAGGGTTTTCAGCCAGTGGTGAAATAGCCGGAGTTGATTTGAGTTATGATAAGAACGGTCTATCAGCCAGCACGAATATAGAGGGAATCGACGTAGCCTATTCAAGTTCGGAAGGGTTTTCAGCCAGCGGTGAAATAGCCGGAGTGGATCTAAGTTATGATAAGAACGGTCTATCAGCCAGCACGAATATAGAGGGAATCGATGTAGCCTATTCAAGTTCGGAAGGGTTTTCAGCCAGTGGTGAAATAGCCGGAGTGGATCTAAGTTATGATAAGAACGGTCTTGCAGCCAATACAAGTATAGAAGGAATCGATGTCGGATATTCAAGTTCAGAAGGTTTTAATGCCGGAGGTGATATAGCCGGAGTCGACTTTAACTATGATAAGAAAGGTCTTGCCGCCAATACGAGTATAGAGGGAATTGATCTGGGTTATTCGAATTCAGAAGGATTCAATGCCGGAGGAGAAATAGCCGGAGTAGATTTCAACTACGATAAGAAAGGTCTTGCAGGAACTACTAATCTCTATGGAGAAGAACTTTCCTATGATAGTGATAAGGGCTTTTCTTCTGAGACCTATGAAGATTTGAAAGATACTATAAAGGATTTATCCGTTCCATTTAAATAAGACTTTTCACTAAGGTTTTTCTAATTTTTTATCTGAGCGAACCTGAAAGGGTTCGCTTACAAATCTACCTCCTTCGCCTGATTTATATTAACTTGGTTTTTATACTCGAAAAACCGAATATATAAAAAAAAGGATTTTCGTATGTTTACTATAAAAACCAAATTAATTTTCGGTTACGGACTTATGTTTTTATTGGTTCTTGTAGCCGGAATTTCCGGTTATTTCGGGGTTTCGACCTTATCTGAACAATCAACAAAGGTCGCCCAGAAAGAAACCAGCACCCTGAGAATTCTTGCGAATCTAAGAAAAGATATTCTGAATTTGAGAAGATACGAAAAGGATATCTTTTTAAATATTGAGGATCGAAAAAAAGTAGATTCCTACATCATAAAGTGGGAAGAAGTTTCAAAATTGAGCACACAGGATTTGGAGTTGAGTCTTCAGTTTCTGACAAAGGAAATAGAAAAACATGAAAAAATTCGAAGTGCTTCTGTTAAAATGCCGGAACAACTGAAAGCCTACCAGAAAAACTTTAAATCTTTATACGAAAAAATAATAAATAATGAGATAAAAGATGTTTTGAAAGCAAATGCCAATTTTGGAAATACCAAGAACATAGTTTATGAGCTGGAAGAAAGTGTAGATTTATTAATGGAAGAGTTGGATAAAAAAATAAAAGAGAGTAATAGCAGGGTAAATAAACAGGCAGAAGGTTTAAAAGGCTTTATTCTGGTCGTATTTTTTATTTCTATCATATTATTTTTGTTAATTAGTATTAGCACCTTCATTTCCATTAATAGACCGATAACCCGCCTGGTCGAAACGATGAACCGGATCATTCAGAAAGGAGATTTGTCTCTCAGGATGGAGAATCCATCAAATGATGAAATCGGGCAGGTTTCAAAAGCTTTAAATGGAATGCTGGGTAGTTTTCAATCTACGATTGAAGAGGTTAATACCATTACTACTGAGATTTCTTCCGGTAATTTGAATATACAACTTAAGAATCAACTGAAAGGTGATTTCTCCAGTATTCAAAAGTCTCTTGATATGATTCTGAATGTATTTAATGAATTATTGTCCGAGGTTTTAAATGCCGCAAACCAGATATTAATTAGCTCTAAACAGGTGGCCGATTCCAGTAATTCTTTGGCTCAGGGTTCTACTGAGCAGGCTTCGAGTGTTGACCAAATAACAGCTACCCTAAATACAATAGAAATACAGGCAAAAAATAATGCAAAAAACGCCGAAGAAGCCAGTGATAAAGCAAAATCGGTTAAAGAGCAGGCACTTTCCGGAAATAAAGAGATGGAATCTATGCTATTAGCCATGCAGGAAATCAGTGATACATCTGAAAACATTTCTAAGATTATAAAAGAGATAGATGCGATCGCTTTCCAGACCAATATCTTAGCTCTGAATGCAGCAGTGGAAGCTGCCAGAGCCGGTCAGCATGGAAAAGGTTTCAATGTGGTCGCCGAAGAAGTGAGAAATCTTGCTTCCAGAAGTGCTATGGCTGCAAAAGAGACGGCCAACCTGATAGAAGGTTCATCAAAGAAGGTGAATATGGGTACTGAGATAGCTTATCGAACAGCTGAAGTTCTCAGGAAAATGACCGAAGGAGTTATCCAGGTAACCGAACGAATAAATAACATTTCTTTTGCCTCGACTGAACAATCCGAAAGCGTTGCGGAAACATCCCTCGGAATCAATCAAATTTCCCAGGTGGCGATGAACGCAGCAGCTACTGCTGAAGAAAGTTCAGCAGCCAGTATAGAGCTTGCCAGTCAGGCGGAATCATTCCGAAACATGGTAGGAAAATTCCAGATCCGAGAGATACATTTTGGTCAGAATCCGGGCCTTGGGGAGAAAAAAATTATAAACCTTGGATAGGAATGGATAATTAATTTTTCAGGTTACTTTTGAACCCCGCATAATATGAAAAAGGAGATCGGGAGCGAGGCGCTTTAATGTCACAGCAAGGTTTTCTTTGAAACCGGCAATGACAACTTCCGTTTCTCCTTTTTTGATGGCTTCTAAAATTTTTTTTGCACATTCCTCCGGCTCCATTCCGGCCTCAGTGGCCTCATCCATTTTTCCGTATTCTTTACCGTTTCCGGTGACTGCGTTTATCGAAACGTTTGTCTTTACATAACCGGGCAGGACCAGTAGTACCTGTATATTATCCTCAATTACTTCTAGGCGCAGGGAATCATAGAATCCGTGCAAAGCATGTTTGGAAGCCGAATATCCGGAACGAAGCTGTGTAGGAACCTTTCCGACAATACTGCTGATTACGACAATAGAGCCGGATTTTCGTTTCATCATGTCGGGTAGAATAGTTTTTGTCAGGGCTATATTTCCAAAAAAGTTCACTTCAAAAAGTTTCCTGTAAACTTCCAGATCTGTATCTTTAATAAGCGAGCGCTGGCTTTGTCCGGCATTATTAATTAGAATATCTATCTGTCCGAATTTATCTTTAATTTGCTGGTATTTATCCGGAAAGCTCTCGGTTTCTGTGAGATTTAGAGGAAGGCAAAGGGAGTTGTTTGTGTCCAGACCCGAACTTTCCTGAACTTGCTTCAGTTCTTCTTCTCTTCTGGCGGATAAGATTACTTTAGCCCCTTCTTTTTTTAAATTATGGACCAGGGCTTCTCCGATTCCGGAAGTGGCACCCGTCACCCAGACAACTTTTTCTTTTAACTGGTTCATTGTATTTATATTGTTTTTCCGGTTTGTAAAATAACAAGCAATAAAGCGAACGAAGCACTTAGCTATGATTTTTTTCCTATAGACAGAGAAAGGCATTTATTTCATCCTGTTAAGGATCCTCATGAAAGCTGCTTATTGGATTTTATTATTATTTCTATTGTTCCTATCCTGCCAAACTCGCCTGATTCGACAGGAAGAAATACCTCTTATCAATGAATATTACGAAGACCGAGTTTTTTCGTTAAAAAATAAGCTTCGTCTGGATAATAAAACTTCTCTCCGAAAAGGTGCTAAAGTTAAAATATGGGTCGAGTCTTTGCCATCTCTTTTGAAAATTAAATGCTACCCGGCCAATCAGAAGCGAGAAACTGCCCTGGGGAGAATGGTAGCCTATCAGCTTGCACAGGAGTTTAAAGGGAAAGATTACACTATCGAGGATCTGGAGAAACTGATTTATAGTAATCTGGAAGACAGTGCAGGTGGAACATTCTCAGAGGAAGATATAGTAAAAGATGAAGTTCGCTTATCACAGCCATCCGAGAAAAAGGAAAAAAAAGGTTCAAAAACTAAAAATAAAACCGGTAGGAAGAGAAAAAAAAGATAAAAAATACAGTTTTTTTTCAATAATTATCTTGACTTAAACGTCTAGTTTGAGTGATAATCACATAGGCATGATTATTCACTGGTTAGTACTGTTTATCGTTTTGATAACAGTTGTATTTACATCGTTCTCCTTCGCAAGTCCGTTTGATTCGTTTGAAAAAGAATTAAAAGACTATATCAAATCGGATACGTATCAGTACTATGATGGAGGAGAGCAATCGCAGATAGACAGGTTGTTTTCTCAGGATGTTGATGTTAAGCAACACGAGTCAAGAAGTGGTGGTTATTCAAAAACTTCTTCTAACATTCGGCTCCCATCGACGATACCTGTAAAAAGAATTATATCTACCAAGATTATTGAGCCTACCAAGCGTTCTTCCGGATACCGTCTCTACCAGGTAAAGAAACGTGACACTCTCAATCAAATTTCAAAAAAGTATCATGTTTCGGTTAACTCCCTTCGTAGAGCTAATGGGATTAAAGGTCACATCATTAGAACTGGTTCAATCCTAAAAGTTCCGGGTGGAAAAATGGTAGCAGCCAGCCCCGGTAAAGAAATCATCAAATACCGTGTTTTTGCAAAGCCAGTAGTTAATGGAAGATATACATCCAGCTTTGGATACAGAAAAGACCCATTTAATAATTCCAGACGTAACTACCATTCAGGGGTTGATATATCGGCCGCTGTTGGAACTCCCGTAATTGCTGCGGCCGACGGAGTTGTCGTCTTCCTGGGAAGAAATGGAGGATACGGCAATACCATTCGTATTCGACATAAGGGTGGTTATGAAACTCATTACGCCCATTGTGCTACTACGACTGTTAAACTCGGACAACATGTAAAGATGGGAACTGTAGTGGGTTCTGTAGGTCGTACAGGGACTGCAACCGGTGCACACCTTCATTTTGAAGTTCGTTACAGAGGACGTTACATTAATCCAAAACGAGCGCTGAATAAGGTTCACGTAGTTGTAAGAAAGTTCTCTGGAAAGAGAGCTACCAAAAAAAAGTCTTAAAGGTTTCCCCGGTGCAAAAATAAAGCAGTCTCTTTTTTTCTTGAGTCTAATTCCGTAAGTGATAGATTGATTCGGAAGCTCAAATAAAGGAGACTGAAACACACCGGGTGAAATTATGAATGCGATTCTCTTAAAAATTCAAAAAAATTCTTTTCTTAGTTTATTACCTCTTATTTTACTTTTTTCTTTAGCCTTAGCCTTTTTAGGTCGTTCTATTATTATTCTTATATTTAACCCTCCGGCTTCTAAAGCTTTAGCTGTGCCTGTTAAAGTAAATACTACAGAAACTAACAGGAGCTTTAAACCTGTCAATGAATATGAAAGTATGGTAGAAGGAGATTTAATCCGTGGAAAAATCATTACAGAAGAAGAAAAGAATGATAAAAATGCGGAAGAGAAGAAGCAGGTTGCTTCCTTAAACGAGGAAGGGGAAGCCGGTGCGGATGATATGTATGTAAATGGCTGTGTGGCCGGAAGTTATTCTTTTGCCAGGGTTGCAATAAAAGTAAAAGGTGAAACAGAAGCAGAAGAGTTTGCATTGGGTGATAATGTCTTTGGTTACCTGGTAAAAGGAATTTTTCAGCACTATGTGGTTTTAGATAGGGGAGGAGTGGCTCTCAGGGTAGACGTGGGGCAAACCGTCGGAGATGCCCGGAAAAAGTATCTCGAAGACCATAAAGATGCAGTTTCAGCCAATGAGAGTATGGAAAGTTCAGAGTTTGTAAAACGCTTGATTTCAAGACAGGATATTATTAAAAATTTGCAGGATCAGACCGAAATCTATAAGGATGCTCAATTCGGTCCCAACCTTGTGAATGGAAAAATGGATGGTTATCAGCTATTTCGGGTGGGAAAAAAGAACCTTTTCTATTCTTTTGGTGCAAGGAGTGGAGATTTGGTGAAGCGAGTAAACGGTATGCCTTTGAACGATACCGGAAAAATGTTTGAAATATATAATTCTATAAAGACAGCACCGAAAATTGTAATAGATTTAGAGCGAAAAGGAAAAATAATTACGTACGAATTTACTGTTCGAGAGTAACTGGAAAGGCCAATGCAGAGAAAAAGAAGAATCAGGTTATTTTTATTTTTTTTACTCATTTTTGTTGGAGTAATTGGTGACATTGCTTCTGAACCTAAAGATGATAAGAAGAAGGTATCCGAGAGAACGCAGAGAAGAAAGGCATCTGCCGGGAAAGTTTCCCGAAGAGGAGGTCAGTCTGTTTTTACAGCGGATTGGAGAGATACGGAATTAAAAGATTTTTTAAAAGGTATGGGAGCTATAGTAGGGAAGAATATCCTGATAGATGAAGCCATGAAAGGAAAGAAGATTACGATTCTTTCGCAGGAGCCTATCCCGGTAAAAGATTCCTTTTCTTTTTTAAAGTCCGTATTGGAAACTCAAGGCTATGGAATTATAGAAGAAGACAACCTGATTAAAGTAGTAAAGCTAAAAGAAGCCCTGCATCGTTCTTCAGTAGTGCGTTTTGGAAGAGACCTGATTCCTCCCAGTTCAGCAGGTAGAGATCTTACCGTAACCCAGATTATACCCATTTATGACGCGACAGCAACAGATTTAGAGCCCATTTTGAAGCGGGTTACTTCTCCTGATACCGATGTAATCGTATATAAAGATTCCAATACGATTGTGTTGTCAGGTATTTCCGGTGACATTAACAAACTCTTACAATTAATCAATAAACTGGATAGAAAAACCGATGGGCCGGGAGCTGTAAGTTCTGCCGGTGGGGTACATATTTATACTCTTGAATATAATCAGGCGGACAAACTCGAAAAAGTACTGGTTAAATTAGATATGCCTACTATTGAGTCTCCCGGTGAAAAGCAGCCAAATAATCAACCGAAAAGAAAAGATAAAATTCAAGCGGTTGCTCATGAGGATTCCAATTCTTTGATTGTGATGGCTACTAATGAGGAGTGGAAAGAAATTAAGAAAATTATTAAAATCCTGGATCTTCCCCGTAAACAGGTTCTCCTCGAAGTTCTAATTGTAGAACTTATCTCCAATGACCTCAACAACTTCGGTATAGACTGGCGTTACAGAAATGAGGTGTACGGACAATTTAACTCCGGATTGGCCTCGGAAGGTAATATTTTTGATAGTAAGGGTAGACCTACGCAGGTGAATACACTTTCCGGATTTTCTCTTGGCTTTTTGAAACCGGGAAGACCCGAGCTTATCGGGATCATCAATGCGAATGCTACCAATGAAAACTTTAATGTCCTCTCAGCACCACAGGTTTTGACTCTCGACAACCAGAAAGCCGAGATCAACGTAGGGCAGGATGTTCCGGTTAGAACCCAGAGACGAAATGCGGGTCTGGGAGGAAGTAACGCTGTAACGGTGGATAACTTTGAGTATAGACCTACAGGGATCAAGCTTGTGTTTACTCCTCATGTGAATAAGAATAATAAGATTACTCTCGAACTGGATCAGGAAGTAAAAAGTATTGCCGGTCTTCCTTCCCAGGGAGGAAACCCAACTTTCAATAAACGAAATATTAAAACTACCATTACAGTTGATAATACTCAGACGGTGGTAATCGGAGGGCTTATTTCTAAGGATAAGCAGAAGAGTATTACCAAGATTCCTCTCTTAGGTGATATTCCTATGATAGGGAATATGTTTAGAAGAACAACAACCCAGGTGAAGAAAACTAACCTTATGCTTTTTTTAACTCCGCATATCCTTGATAACCGCGAAACCGCTGATAGAATTACCTACAAGAAGAAGCGGGAACAGGATAGAGAATCTCTGGATAGGGAGAAGAAAATTCGATGAAACGAACTTTAGGAGAAGTCCTGGTTGAAGATGGGATTATTACCCAGAAAGAACTGACTGATTCTTTAAAAGTTCAGGAAAAAAGTAATCTTTCGCTCAGCCAGATTATACAGAAGAAAGGCTATGCTGGAGAAATCGATGTTATGAAGGGGCTTGCGAAGCTCCATAATATGGATTTTATGGAGAAGCTGGAATTTACTCCGAATGAAGAAGTCTATAGTAAAATTCCTTATAAACTGGTTCAAAAATCCCGTATGGTTCCTTTTTACTCCGAAAATGGAACTGTTCATATTGCAATAAATGATCCCACCGATCTGCATCCTCTTGACGATGTGAAAATGTTTCTCAAAGGACATAAGGTTAAATTTGTCTTATCTCCTGAAACCGAAATTACAAGACTGATTCACTCTCACTTTGATAAAACAACTTCTGATGCCAAAGAAATGATGGATGAGATGGCAGAGGGGGAACTCAGCGATTTTGCTGATGTTGATGAATCTCTGGATTTGAGCAATGAAGCCCCTATCATCAAAATGGTGAATGTAATTCTTTCCCAGGCCGTTACGGAGAGGGCATCTGATATCCATATTGAGGCCTATGAAAAATCCCTGGTGGTGCGTTACCGGGTAGATGGTATTTTACATAAGGTTTTAAGTCCTCCCAAGTCCTTTCATGCAGGGATTGTTTCCCGGATTAAGATTATGTCCAACCTGAACATTGCAGAAAATCGTCTGCCTCAGGATGGTCGGATAAAACTCAAGCTGGCCGGAAAGGACATTGATATCCGGGTTTCTACGATTCCCTGCCAGTTCGGCGAACGGGTAGTAATGAGGCTTTTGAATAAGACCGACCAGAAGTATTCTCTTGAGACTCTTGGTTTTACCGAAGAATTGATGACGCAAATTCGGAAAATAATCTATCAACCTTATGGAATTATTCTGGTTACAGGGCCTACCGGTTCCGGTAAATCTACAACTCTTTATTCTTCCCTTACTGAATTGAATACCCCGGAAAGAAATATTATTACCTGTGAAGACCCGGTAGAATACCAGATAGAAGGGATTTCCCAGATGCAGATGCAGGAGAAAATCGGGATGACCTTTGCCATCGGTCTTCGGGCCATTTTACGTCAGGACCCGGATGTGGTGATGGTAGGGGAGATTCGCGATGAAGAAACAGCAAGAATTGCGATTCAGGCTTCTCTTACCGGGCACCTTGTGTTCTCAACCCTTCACACAAACGACGCTGCCAGTGCCGCCACAAGGCTTATTGACATGGGAATTGAACCCTACCTGATAACCTCAACTGTTCTTGGCTTTTTAGCCCAGAGGCTGGTTCGAAGAATCTGTCCGGAATGCAAGACTCCATATAAGCCTTCTGAAAAAGAGCTGGAATCGGTGAATCTCAAAATCTCAGACCTGATAGATGGGAATTTATTCAGAGGGAAGGGGTGTTCTAATTGTATGGGTACTGGCTATAAGGGACGGATTGGTATTTATGAACTCCTAATAATGAATAACGAAATTAAAAATGGGATTTTGCGGGGAGCCGATGCCGGAGAATTGAATCGGATTTCCCTTGCCGGTGGAATGACCAATCTCAAGAAGTATGGTATTCGAAAAGCAATCGAGGGAGTCAGCACTCTCGATGAAGTATTACGTGTGGTGAGCTAAATGGCCTTATTTACATACATAGCCTTTAATAAAAAGGGAAAAGAAGAGCATGGAATTATAGATGCTAATAATATCCAGGCTGCTCGAAACAAATTGAAAGCCAAGGGGCTTTATGTTCGGGTGATAAAAGAAGATAAGGAAAAGCAGGAACGGGAGCTTTTTCCTTTTTTAACCAAACTCTTGTATCGCATTCCCAGAAAAGAAGTGGGATTGTTCACTCAGCAACTCGGAACCCTGCTGGGAGCAGGAATTCCTTTAGATCGTTCTCTGGCAAATATCATAGAACAAACGGAGAATCAATATTTTAAAAAAGTACTGATTGAAATTCGAACCTCCATCACGGAAGGAGAATCCTTATCCGGTTCAATGGCCAGGCACCCGGAGATATTTCCCCAACAGTATCCCTCTTTAGTATCAGTGGGAGAAAAAACCGGTAATTACGAAGCAACCCTGATACGATTAGCAGAATTGGAAGAAGCCTCAGAAGATTTGAAATCGAAGGTGCAGGTAGCCATGATTTATCCTTTTATCATGGCGGGTCTTTCTTTATTTGTAACCATCTTTCTTTTGACAGTGGTGATTCCCCAGATACAGGAGCTTTTTGTGCAGTTTGATGCCAAGCTACCCTTAATTACCCTTATCGTAATCTGGATATCCAATGCCCTGGTGAATTACTGGTGGCTTATGATCCTCGTGATTGTGGCTTCTACCTATTTATTTATCCGGTTTAAAAATTCAGAAGAGGGAAAAAAGAAGTGGGATAATTTTGTTTTGCAAATTCCCATTTTTGGAACCCTTTCTCGGAAAGTTCTTATCAGTAGTTTTGCTCGAAATATGGGTGTACTTCTGACTAACCGGGTGCCCTTGATTACTTCATTACAAATAGTTTCCCGTATTGTGAATAATTATATTTTCCAGAAAGAAATTAATTCAGCTATTGAAAAAATCAAAGAAGGTGGCAAGCTATCTGACTCTTTCATGGAGTCTACTATATTGACACCTATGGTATTGGGTATGTTATCAGCCGGTGAGGCTTCGGATACAGTGCCGGAAATGATGAATAAGCTTGCGGAGATCTTTGACAAAGAAGTGAATAATGCAATAAAATCTTTGACTCAGAGTCTTGAGCCTATCATGATAGTTTTAATGGGTGGCCTGATATTCACGATTATGGCTGCTATCATGACGCCTATGTACAAGCTGACCAAAGAAATTCAAAACTTATAAGGAGGATTAGGTTTTATGATTACAGGTAAATTAAGAAGAAAGATTCGTAGGGGTTTAACTCTGGTGGAGTTATCCGTGGTGGTTCTTATTTTAGGAGCAATTATTGCCCTCGTGGCTTTAAACATTAACCCGGGACAACTCAAGGATGATACAGCTTCATTGAAACTCAGAAAGGATGCAAACGAGCTTATGATGCACCTTGAAAGATACGCTGCTGCTTACGGTAAATATCCATCCGAAGAGCAGGGTCTTTCAGCCCTTGTTGAGAAGCCTTCTGTGGGTGATGTACCGGAGGACTATAAGCCTATTATAAAAAACCGTTCTGCTGTTTTAGATCCCTGGGGAACTCCCTATAAACTGAAAATGAACCAGGACTCAGGTGATCCCGAAATTTGGACTCTCGGAAAAGATAAAGCAGATGGAGGAACCGGTAAAAATCAGGATTTTAATATTAATGCTCCTGACACTTACCCCAAAGCTTTTAGAAAAAAAGGCCAGTAGTCTTAGTATTTCCATTTATCGGGAGGAATTATATTCCCAGAAAAAAAGTTGGGAATTATTCTTTCACGTAAGCGAACCATCGAAGGTTCGCTTGCATCCCGGAAATTTAATTATGAAGCCAAAACATAGAAGAGGACTTACCCTGGTTGAAATCATTGTTGTGGTAAGTATACTTGGCTTACTCATAAGCATGACAGTTTCCAGTTTGATGAATCTTATTATTCCTTCCGTGAGTAATACTTCCGAAAAATTAAAAGCAGCCCTTTTTTTTTGTTATCAGACCGCTATATTAAGCAATCAAACCGTTGTTCTGACTATAGATTTTGAGAATAACAAATATAAGGCTATTCGAATCCAGAGAACCGAGAAAGGATTAGAAAAGAAAGTGATTCTCGAATCCGGAATGCCAATTAATACAAAGTTTATGAGTATTACCGATATCCGGGGAATAAAACACGAGACCGGTTTTTTTTCGATTCCTTTTACCCATACAGGAATTGCCGAAGATTATAATATTCATCTGGGTAATGGTTCGAATGTATCGAAGACTGTACAGCTTTTCCGATATAACGGCAGGATCGAAATTAAAAATGGAGAAGAAGATAGGACTTCCGGGGCACAGTCGGAACAGAATACGTCTAATGACTTGGAAGGTTATGAAGAGTAGAAGAATTCGAAAAGGCTTTTCCCTGATTGAAGCGGCTATCGCCCTGGCTATTGCAGCTTCAGCAATGGTTTGGACTTATTCTTTAATTACGAATGGTCTGAGTATGCAAAGAAAGGCTACGAATATCTCTAATGCAGTTTTATTAGCCCGGATAAAAATGTCCCAGATTGATGCCAGTTCCAAGATGGAATCCGGTAGTACGGAAGGAGATGTTCCCGGTTTTCGGGGGTACAAATTCCTAACAGAGATCAAGGAAGAAAATTTAAATTTACTTGAACTTGCCGGTGGGGGAGGAGACAAAGTAGCCGGTAGACCCCAGGAGCTGAGCAATGATAAGGATTCTAAACTCAGTGAGCTGGCAAAACGAAAAGGAAAGGATTTAAGTCAGGCGAAAGAAGCGGGAGAAATTAAGGTTTTTAAAATAACGGTAAAAATTACCTACCCCGATGGAAATGCAGAGAGAAGCTATGTAGTGCAGACTTTTAAATCAGTGGATTTTTAAACCGGGGTGGATGTTGAAAAGGACTTTTAGAACTGGAACCAACCTGGTTGAGCTGGCTGTTGTAATTATGATACTCGGGGTTTTATTTACCGGGATTTTTGGTGCTTATTATACATCTTTAAAAATTACAAAAAATGTGCGCCCGACGGGTGGAACCGATAGGAAGAGCTTACTTTTTGCAGTAGAGCATGTGCGTAAAACTTTTGCTCAAACCTTTTATATCCCCGGTCACAAAAGGATTATTTTCAAAGGAAAGGGAGATGGAAGTCCCGGAGAAAGGCGGGACTATGTGACTTTTGCGGCTCACCACGCCGGTGCTGAAGAGGCGGGAATGCCTGCCATCCGGGAAGTTTCTTTTTATTTGAAAAAAATGGGGGAAGACGGAATCTACTATTACCTGATTCGCCGAGAAGATGAAATGGTGGATAAGGATCCTTATCGGGGGGGAGTAGAGCATATACTTCTGGATCATGTATCCAGTTTTCAGTTGAAGTATTCAGGTACTGGAGAGAGCTGGGTCGATTCCTGGGATTCGACTCAGATGAATAAAGTGCCCAAATTAATCAGGATTGAAGTTATTGCAATTATTGGAAAGCAGGAGGTAAGATATGAAGCACTCGCGTTTCCGGGTCTCTATTTTAAATAGTCGCCGTAAAGGCGCTATGGTTGTAATGCTGGTTATGGCAATAACAACTTCTTCTTTTCTTACAGCCAATGATTTTGCAAATAAATGCATGACCGAATTGAAAATAGCTCGTGCAGGTGCGGATGGGTTTCGTGCCTTTTCTCTGGCTATAGCCGGAATGCAGGGAGGACTCGGAGCCTTGAAAAAGATTCCGGAAGAATACCTGTACCAATCGGGAATAGCCTTTAATCCTCCTCCTATTCAGATGGGTGGAGGGACGATTTATTATAAAATGTCTCCGGAAGATGGTAAAATTAATATAAATACTCTCGTTCGGGAACACGATGATCTACCCAATCTCAGAACCCAGGAAATTCTATCTCGACTTTTTGAGCAGTTGTCTATTCCCCCGGAAAAGATATTTCCCCTGATAGACTGGCTGGATAAAAATTCAGAAGAAATGGGGGGAGGAGCTGAAATTTTTTATTATAGCGGTTTAAAACCTCCCAGAAAAGTAAAAAATGCCCCCCTGTATTCTCTATCGGAATTGACTTCTGTGAAAGGATTTGACAGAGATTTAGTGTACGGTTCCTTGAAACCTAAGGATTGGAATGAAACCCATTCAGATGATTTTTCTACAGATGAGGAAAAGGTTTTAATTACCGATTCTGATTTTGTTTTGAGTAATAATATTACAGCTTTTTTGCCTTATAACGATCAACTGGATGAAAGGATCAATATCAATGCAGCACCCTATTATGTCCTGATTTCTCTTTCGGAGTTTATGACCAAGCAGGCAGCTATGAAACTTTTAAAGTTGAAACTGGAAAAGGGTGGATATATTAAAAATGTGGATGAACTGGAAAAACTGCCCGAATTCCAGATTAAAACTTCCGGTGGTTTTACTCTATATAAAGAATTGGTCGGGGAAAATACAGCGGTGTCCGCAGGACGAATCAAAACCCGTGGGGATATATATAGTATTACGGGAGTCGGTATAGTGGGAAATAATGTGATGAGAAAGGTCTCCTGTCTTTTTGACCTGACCAATAATAAGGTGCTTTATTATTCTGAGGATTGAATATGCTAAATCAACAATATTTGGTGATTGATTACGGAACGACTCATATTAAAGGAATGCTGGTAAGTGATTCTTTTGGAACTATCAGCATTCTTAGAACAGAAATGCTTCCTCTTGTCGATATCACAGGTGAGGATGAATATGAATATAACCTGGTTCGTTTTATACAGAGTTTTTTTCCGGAAGAGAAAAATTTTATATTAAATTTACCAACAGATAAGGTAATTATCCGTGATATTGTAATCCCGCTCGAGAAAGAAAATGCAGTATGGCAGGCTCTTCCTTTTGCAGTAGAAAGCTTACTTCCTTATCCGATTGAAACGGTCAGTGTGAAAGGTTCAATCTGGAAAAAGGAGGAAGACAATACAAGTCTTGTTACTTTTTCCAGTCATCATAATGATATAGTTCAAACCGTTTTGCCGTTAAAACGGACTGACACGCAGCTAAAGTCAGTTTATACGGATCTGTATTCTCTGGCTGCTATAATAAAGCAACATCATATAAATATTGATGAGATGAATGTGGCTCAACTTGATATGGGTGGGAAGATTAGTATATTTAATGTTATACAATCCGGCAAACTTCTTCATTCGAGGTATTTTAATCTTGGTGGAGATACGATTACTACCGAGATTGCCCGTTATCTTGAGGTAAGTTATTCTGAAGCAGAAGAAATAAAATTAAGTCTGGGCTTTATTCCGGAAGGAACAGAAGTTGAACCCCGTTTTTTACGGCAATTTAATCTAAAAAAAGAAGATGTGGAGGAAATTCGGAAGATTATTATTTCCTTATACGACTCTATTATCTTTGAAGTTCTAAGAAGCTTTCATACATTAAAGCAGGATTTCCAACCTACAGTTCTTTACTTGAGCGGCGGTAGTTCCTTATTTACAGGAATTGAAGAATATTTCGGAAAAGAGCTATCCATAAAAATTGCACGTTATACAACTCCTGTACATATTACAGATCCATTATATGCTACCTGTATTGGAGCCAGTTATCAGTACAGGTTTAAAGCCGGAGAGAAGGTTGAATTTTTAGACTCCGAACTTTCCAAGAAAGTAAATTTGAATCGGTTTAACCTGGAGCGATTTCGACCTCATGTTATTCTTCTGGGTTTAGCTTCGATTCTTTATCTCACAGTTTTTATTATTGGGATTATTATTGATAAAAAGAAAATAAAAACCAACGAAGCAAGTCTGATTCAAAAATATGAGAAAGGCTTTGAAACGAAATATAAGGGTTCTCAGGATGTAATAACAGCCGCCAATAATGCTGTTCGGGCCGAAAAGAAAAAATCAGAGATTGTCAGGTTGTTTTTGAGCAGAGAAAATGTTTTAGACCTGATCATGGATATAAATAATAATTTTCCCGACAAAGGTTCTTTCGATTTCATGCTCGATAACTTTGTATATTCGGGAAAAGATGTGCAGATTTTTGGTAGAGTCCATGAGTTTAATGATCTGGGAATATTAGAAGCCAGGTTAAAAAAGTCCAGAAAATTTAGTGGTGTAGAAGTTTCGAATAAGCGCTTGATTCACGGAGTGGATAAATATAAGGTTAGTTTTAAAGTGAAGTTGGAATTACCGGAAGTGAAGGAAAAATAATGCTGGAAAAATTTGACGAAAGAGAACGACTATTTATTCTGGGTGGAGTTTTAGTTGTATTACTGCTCATTGGATTTTTAGTCTTTACTAAGGTAAAAAAAATTCGAACTGATCTTTCTGAGAGGGTTTCTGAAACAAGAACTCAGTATCTTGAGCTGGACAAGTTGATTAAAGATTATCATTACTATAAATCCTTGAAATCCGGTCAGGCTCAGACTTCACAACAGATTATTTCTAAGATGGAAGAATTACTTAGAAGACATGCCTTAATGGAGCAATTATTTAGTATGAGGGATTCCAAAACGGTTATCTTAAAAAGATATAATAAAATAACTGTAGATATTAACCTGCGATCCGTAAAACTCAATAATGTGTTTAAGCTTCTATATGATATTGAAGTAAACAAGCAGGTAAATAGCAAGGTAGAATATTTTACATTTAGAAAACCTCTGGCCGGGAAAGAGATCTATGATGTAAATATTAAACTTTCTTCGTATAGTATGATAGGAAAATAATATGTTAGATAATGAAGAATTACTTCCGGAAGAAGATGATAGGGAACTGGAAGAATTTTTAGAAATTGAAGATGGCTTTGCCGGAGACGAAGGCTTTGATGAGGTCGAAAGCACTAAGTTAAGCCTTAAGGAAAAACTAATACTCTGGTTTATAGGTTTTATTTCTTTTGTAATATTCTTTATTTACATTTTTCCGTTTGAAGAATTGGGAAGATATTTTATTGCCAGAGCGACTGCACCAAGCGGTGTGATTATTGATTTTAAAAAGCTAAATTTTTCTTATTTTGGTTCTCGAAGTGTAGATAGTCTCGTGATTCAAACTCCTTCTACTGTTAATTTAAAAACTGAGAAATTAGAGTTGAACGCTTCTTTGATAAATCTTGTCTCAGGTAAATTTGATGGAACGCTTGACTTGATTTCTTTTAATTTTGAAAATTCCAGTATTGAATTTTTACTCAGGAATGTCTTATTAAAAGGGAAGTTGAGTAATGTCTTGGAAGGAGACCTTTTAAAGTTACAGGGGACAACCAATATCGATGTAATCGGAGGTTCTATTGTAAAATCTCCTTTTATTGCAGAAATAGATAGTGATTTAAGCGGAGTAAAGATAAAAAATATTTCCGGAGAATTGCAGTTCAACAAGGGAAGCATTTCTTTGAGTAATATTTTATTCAGTACGAGTATTGCGAGTATAAAGCTGAACGGCAGGATTGTATTGAATAAAGATTTTAACAATTCTAATTTGGACTTGAGCCTCTGTCCCAGACTCACAAAATCCTTTGCTAATGAAAGGCCACACGTAGAAAGTTTTCTGCAACTTTATAAGATGCAAAATAAAACGGATTGTATTGAAATTAAAGGAACATTTAGCAGGCCTGCATTGCCGGCACTCAGTAAAATGATGGGACCCGGTGCGGGTGGCTCTTCCGCACCATCGGCACCTTCTATGCCGGCTAACCCGGCAAATAATCCTTGAATGGGTTTATGACTTTGGGGGAATTTTACTCATAGCTCTTTCGCTTATGGCAGTGATCGAGAGAGAAGGATTCACCCCAATGTTCGCTGATATCATGGAACCATCACAAACGAGCATATTTTCGTAACCGAATACTCTATTTTCGCTGTTTATCACTCCTTCGGAAGCATCTTTTCCCATGACGGCTCCTCCTAAAATGTGGGCGGTACTCGGGATACCCAGTATTGCTTCATTTACCAGGGCAAAGGGCATTCCCTTTATAATCTCAGCATATTTTTTAAAAAGAGTAATAGCTTCAGGAATGAATGCAGAAGGCTTTTTTCCCTTCTCCATAGTGGATTTCATACCGAATAGTCCCCGCTTAAAGCGAAGGGTACTATCCAGTGTTTGCATGAAAAGCATTACAGAAGTGCGTTTAGACCAGTCGTCTGTAAAAATAATTTTAAAATTTCGAATCGGGTGTTTGATAAGGTTGATGAAGAGTTGGAAGAAACGAATAAGCATATTGCTTCCATCGACCATGGGTAGAAGTAGAAGTCTCCAAAAACCGGAACCTTTTGAGTAACGTACAGGTTCTAAGTGACTGTTTTCATCTGTGTGCAGAATAGAACCGATGGCCACACCTTTCCAGAACTCTTTACTTTTATCATAGGTTGTAATTGGTATGATGCTTTCCGAGTTCGTGCGAATGTTCCCTCCTATCATATCAGAGATATTTGGTAGTGATGTGGTTTTTAAGCGTAAAAGTAGATCAACAGTTCCTAAAACTCCACCGGCAAAAATAACTCCTTTAGCTGTAACTTCTCCTTTTTTTCCGGAAGAAGATGTGGAGTTTCTCCATTTGATTTTGTAACCTGTCTCTCCCTTATTCCCATCGAGAGGTAAAACATCATAGACTTCGGATTCCGGCTGGATGGTGGCTCCATTTTTTTCGGCAAAGTAAAGGTAGTTTTTATCGAGCGTATTTTTGGAATTATGCTGGCAACCTATCATGCAACCTCCGCAGAAGTTACAACCGGTTCTTTCCGGACCCTTACCACCAAAATAAGGATCGGGAACCGTTTTATTAGGTTCTCCGAAGAAAACAGCTACATGTGTAGGTTCAAAATGATCTTCTTTACCAATATTTTTTGCCAGTTCCTGCAAGGCTAAATCTCCGGCTTCCAGTCTCGGATTTTTGGAAGCTCCCAGCATAGTGAGAGCTGTGTTATAAAAGGGCATGAGTTCTTTTTGCCAGTCTGCAAGGCCGGCCCAGGAGCCCGATTCGAAGAATTTGGACTTGGGTACCGGCAGGGTGTTGGCATAGACCAGGGAACCACCACCGACTCCTACACCGGAAAGGATGGAAATATGACGGAAAAAAGTCATTTTAAAAAGGCCGTGGAATTTAAGCTGAGGGAGCCAGAGCCAGCGTTTGAGGTTCCAGTTGGTTTTAGGAAAGTCCTTACCTTCTAGACGTTTTCCTTTTTCGATTACTAAAACTTTGTAGCCTTTTTCTGTTAGTCTGTGTGCGGAGACAGAACCACCGAAACCGCTTCCAATAATCACATAGTCGTAGTCCAGATTTAAATCACTCATAAATGCCTCTCCGGGAAATTCTATTATTTCCACTTTGTTTTAAAGTATGGCTATCTGTCAAGGCTTAGAACTAGGTGTTTTATGAATACACCTTTCTAAAAAATCTTTAATCCTATCCTTACAGGGAATAAAAATCGGACTTTTTCTTACAACTTTTTTAATTTCCTGTCCAATTTTTAGGGTCAAGCTCAAGGTTCATACTATCATAAAAAGCTATACATAAATATTAAATATTCTGGAAATTCTGTATGCAGGTTAGAAGATATGCTTCCGCCGGAAGCTTATATTATAAAAGATATGTATTGTGATGGAAAGCTACAGATGCCTTTTTAAATTTTTAGGGCAGGTTTTTTTTCTATAATACGGAAGAATCGGAACATCAAGCAACCACGGATGGATTCGGATGATGGAAGCAGGAGGGCTTTAGCCCGACACTTCGGGCAGGGTTGCTGAGTAAGGCGACAGCCTGTATCGAAGCACAGTGTCCGAGAAAGCTTATTTATTATAAGGTTTCCCCAGGGTGGCGGTTTAGCGCTACCCAGAAAGCCGGCAAAAAAGATGCAGCTCAGAATACAACAAGGTTTGAAGGCAAGGATGATAGAAGCTTTTTGGACAAAGCTATGGATGGCTTTGGAGATAGCTTCCAGGCTTTCAAATGAAAATCAGTTAATTATTTCGTTTCTAATGTATTCGATAGCAGATTGCTTCATTAAATTAAAAAAACGTTCATTGCAATAATTCAAATGTTTGTTAAAGTGGTAAGCTGATTGATATGCTTTAACAATATCATCAGATTTTTGAATAACAATATGCTCAAAGGAGTGGAACATAGTTCTATTAAAATCAGGTTTTGTAGTATAACCGATTTCTAATTCATACATATTTTTTGCTTTCTGTTCTATTTCAGTAAAAAGTTGTAAATTAAAATCTTTTTCAGCAAGTGAATCTATTAATTTAGATTCATAATACAAATAGCTTGCATCTGTTCTACTTGCTCGGTTCCTCAGTTCTGATATAGATACTGGTTTGAAGCGATTGAAGCCAAATACGAGAAAGCCCGGAACCTTTTCTTTAATCAGCACTTGAAAATTCCTTTAAAACTCTTCTGGCTGTATCTCGAATGCTTACAATTAACTCATCTTCACTCATAGTGCTGTGAATTTTCATAAGTTTTTCTGCTTCAGTTTTATCACACATAGATAAAATAATGATTTCAAAATAGTTGAGTTTCCTTTTCAGAGCGTTAGTATCATTAAAAAGGATATAGTATTCATGGGTGGTTAATTTTCCATAATTGCTTACACCTTTTTTATTCCACTCGGAAGTCAGCATTTTTCTGTTATCTTTGCTTTCCAGATAAAGCTGTTCTTCTTTTGATACAAAATTAAAGAAACTCATAAATCCCTCCCTCTAACCAAATTCTATTTTCTACTTTATAGTAGTCAAGTATTTTGCTATTTTTTGTAGTATCTAAGCGATTATAACTCAGCAGGAAGGCTTCAGCCGGTTGGACTAAAGAAAGGAGGAGGTCGATTTGCTATTGAGACCAATATAAACGGACAGAGTAATAGGACGAGCTATAGCGAGAAAGAAGGCTTCAGCTCTAAGGCTACTGCAAACTATGGAGGAGCGAAGCTCACAAGCACCTATAGTGAGAAAAACGGTTTTTCTTATGACTTTGATGCAGATGGTTTATTTGGAGATGGAAAGAAAAAAGATGATCAGGTTGGACTTATCAAGAGCATAGACGACCTGGAGAGAACTACCGATACCATGCTGGACGAAAACCGGCAGAAGGTAAAGGAAGCTGAGGAAATATTACGAAGAGAAGAGGAGGAACGGAGGAAGATAGAAGATATTGTGGTTAAAGAACGATACAGTCTGGATGAATTTGGAAACGAAATTAAGGATGGGAAAATTAAGGAAGCGGGTAAGAATTTAAAAGAAGCCAGTATAAATAATGCAAAAGGAAAAGGCTTCAAAACAGACGCGGAGTTAAAAAGTAATGAAGAATATGCTAAATTAGCAGATGAGAGGGAAACGTCTCTGAGGGCTTTAGCCCGGCACTTCGGACATGGTTGTTGAGTAAGGCGACAGCCTGTATCGAAGCACAGTGTTCGAGGAAGCTTATTCATTATAAGGTTTCCCCAGGGTGGCGGTTTAGCACTACCCTGAAAGCCGGCAAAAAAGATGAAGCTCACGATACAACAAGGTTTGAAGGCAAGGATGATAGAAGCTTTTTGGACAAAGCTATGGATAGTTTTGGAGATAGCTTCCAGACATAAGGCCCGGCGACCGTTCCGTCCTTGCAGATGGTAACTCCATGGAGGTACTGTCGGTAGAACAGGAATACAGAGATGAGGTGGAAGATAACCACACTTACTTCGTGAAAGAAAACGCGGT
Organism: Leptospiraceae bacterium; assembly: GCA_024233835.1. NCBI lineage: Bacteria > Pseudomonadati > Spirochaetota > Leptospiria > Leptospirales > Leptospiraceae > Leptospiraceae bacterium. The sequence continues at coordinate 69,630 of JACKPC010000006.1, read as the reverse complement.
GCTTGAGCACAATTATGATCCTAAAGGATTTATTGATATCGAAGAATTAAGATTGCCCGTTAAACCAGTTAATTCAAATCCAATAGCTAAATATAATAATATTGATGAATTTCTTTTATCAGAATTGAATTCTATAGGAAAAAATACCAAAGAGGATAAGAACCAAATGCTTTTAAATATTGATTTTATAATAAGTATATACTACACTAAGTACAATTTCTTCTATGTATGTTGTGTATCCGGACCGTAGTTTGATACGCTTCGCTACTCACTACAAGTAGTGGGTTTTATAGGATTCAAGCTTACTCTTCTATTTTCTCTGAGTCGGAGGGTTCACTTCAGCCTGGCTCAGCGTAAAAATCCTCCGGTTCAGGGAAAAGCAAATCAGACTTGGATAGAATGAATCGCATAAATAAAAGAGCAAGTGATAAAACTATAGTAGGGAAATAGAATATAACTAATAAAGCTTATGATTTAATTATAGTGTAATTATTACTTTACACTATATAACTTTATCAGTCTTTGCTTGCAATAAATTTGTATGTCAGGGAACCGATTACTCCCCCGATGATAGGTGCTAACCAGAATAACCAGAGTTGGGATACTGCCCATCCACCTACAAATACTGCCATAGCGGTAGACCTTGCCGGATTAACCGAGGTATTTGTTACCGGGATGCTTATCAGGTGAATGAGTGTCAAACAAAGTCCTATGGCTATTGGTGCGAAACCTGCGGGTGCCCGCTCGTCAGTTGCTCCCATAATTACAAAAAGAAATACGGCTGTCATAACTAACTCGACAATGAATCCGGCTACTAAGGAATACTGACCGGGTGAGTGTTCTCCAAATCCGTTACTGGCAAAACCTGCTGAAAGATTGAAACCGGATGCACCGCTTGCTATCAGGTAGAGTATGGCAGCTCCCAGGATTCCTCCTATAACCTGTGCAAGGATATAAGGAAACAAATCTTTTTTATCAGCTCTTCCTGCTAATGTTAGTCCTATTGTAATGGCCGGGTTTAAGTGGCAGCCGGAAATATGGCCTATTGCATAAGCCATAGTTAATACGGTAAGACCGAAAGCAAAAGAGACTCCTAAAAGACCGATTCCTACATTAGGGAAAGCTGCTGCTAAAACGGCACTTCCGCATCCTCCAAGCACCAACCAAAATGTACCAATTAATTCTGCAAAATACTTTTTCATGACTTCCATCCATTTGTTTATAAAACAGTAAGTATCGGTCATATCATATATCCTAATACTTTTTGTCCATAGTAAAATAGAGGTTGCTCATGGAAAAAATGGTTTTCTAAATGCGAATTCTGTCAGTTATTTGACGGTCTAACATACAGCCTCATCGAGGGTTTTTAAAATATCCGTATAATCAGTGTTTAACCTTTTTAGAATAGCTCGGTGTAGCCTGTTACAAACTATGGGAAACTGGTTCATAGCTATAGTTCATAACAATGCTTGAGCCGGATGGATAGGTTTGATTACCTATTTGTCTTTCGTGTGTAAGCTTTACGTAAATTAGATCCTCGCTAAATACCGGTTCTTCACCGGGATATACCTTAAAATTTGACAATCGTATAGAACTGCCCTTGATAGCTGAAATTAACCTTAGATGTTTAAAAACTATCTGAACTGATAGTTTACAAAAGCTCGAAAGGCTGATACAATCCTGAAAGAAGAAATAATTACAAAAGGATAATAATTATTTCTTCAGGAGATTCGTATGATAAAAACAATTCGTTTCATTTTATTAATTTATACTTTCTCAGTATTGTTAATAGCCTGTAAAAAAGAGAAGGAAGATAAAACAGGCCTTTATGCACTGGCTTTGATGTCCTTAAATCAACAAAATGCAGCTTCTCCAGTGGTTACAACGACTACTGCTACCGGTGCTGTTGTTGAATCTTCCACGACTTCCTCCGGTTCAGCCAAGATTCCGGCAAATACACCTGTAGGCAGGCAAGTAAAAGTAGAGGCAAATACTAAGGTAGAACAAACGATAAGTCTTTCCAATACTTCAGCATTAATTCGGCAGGTAAGTTCTCAAGCTATCATTAAACTGAATATGTTTAAAAAAGATGGTTCGCCGGTTACAGGTTGTGCAGAGGTTACTTCTTCACCGGGAGCAACAAAAGTAACTCTTAGCTGTACTGTTTCGGAAGCAGGAGAGTATATTATCCAACTTACCACTACAGCGGCGGCAAGTATAACCTTTGAAGCACCTGTAGGTGGAACGGTGATTGCCAGTGCTGATTCCCAGGGATTGGTTCCTATATCGGCTATTTTTTCCGGTGATCCTACTTACGAAACTACTAAGAACATTTTGCTCGGAGGAATTTTAAGCGATGGTATGACAGTTATAACCATTTATAAGTATGATACAACAGCTAAAGTCTTAGTGCCCTATGGAGAGGCAGATGTTAAAATTACCTTCAAAGATAAACCGGAAACAACTCTAAACTATGGAACTGATTTATTTCCAGGTGTAATTTCCGGTTTTGCCGGTTATAATAATACAGCAAGTACTAATATTCCGGGTTATTATGATCAGAATACGAGAAGCTATCTCAAAGCTACAGGTGGTGATACCCTTCGTATTAAAATTATAGCTAAAGATAATTCCTTTTCTATTGATAAAACAGTTACCTATCCAAATTCTATTTCTAATATAAAATTAGGAGGTGTTGCTTTAGTAGAGAATGTCAGCGTTACCGTTTCCCGTGCTGCGGGTGTTGAAGTTAGCTGGGATATTCCTGCCAGCAATGCACCCGAATTTGTAATGCTTAGCAGGGGACATTCGAAAGTTGCAGACTTTCCTAAAATTTTTTCTGTTCCTGCGGCTGCAAAATCCTATAAGTATAGTTCTGCTGAGCTAATTGCTTATACTACCCTGTCTTCTGAAAATAGTACGGATAATTGTTTGGGTGTTTCTGTTGCTGTTGGAGGTAATCAAATTGTGTTTCCGGCTTTTTTTAATGGAGAAGCAAAATTACCGGGTGCAACAGAGCTGACTCTTCAAAACTCCAGTTTTCTTGTAAATAATATGAGCACTATACCCACAGCGAATTATAATGCTATTACCGGCGCCTGCGAATCGGGAGTAACAGCTTATTTTAGTGGGGGAGGTATTGGCACTTCCTATCCGAAATTAGTGATTACCGAATAATTATTCGATTTAAAAACTGTTCTCTTGTTTAATGAAAGAGAGCAGTTTTTCTTATAAGAACCTTTCCGGGTGATTAATACTTTTTTCTTGTAAGAAGAATCCTTTTTTAGTCTATTTCTTTCTTGACTCTTAAAAATCTTATCTATTTCCTTGTATTATTATGAGACGAAAGAAACGATTATTCAATGTAGCCGGACCCTGTAATTATCAGGACCACTACATGGTACCAATGGTGGAAAGACATCCGGAGGTAGAAGAATTAATCGAGCAAAAACAATATTTCATAATCCATTCACCCAGACAAACCGGAAAAACGACACTGGTGCAGGAATTAGTGAATAAAATACGAAAAGAAGACCACTACTATCCTTTGTATTGTTCCCTGGAATCGGTTGAAGTATTTACAGAACCGGAAAGGGGTATAACTGAAATTTTTCATAATTTAAAATTTTCAATTTCTTATTCTTCTATTCCCCAAAAAGATCTTTATGGTAAAGATTTAGATAAATCAGAATATTCCACTTTGATTAAAAAAAGTCTTTCTGATTTTTGTTCTAAGCTTGATAAGCCTTTGATTTTATTTATAGATGAGATAGACTGCCTCTCCGATAAGACTCTGCTTAGTTTTATTAGACAATTAAGAAATGGTTATATTACTCGAAATGAAATTCCCTTCCCACATAGTATTGCTTTAATAGGAATGAGAAATATACGGGATTTTAAGTTTCAAATTCGAGAAAAGAGAGAGACTTTGGGTACCGCCAGCCCTTTTAATATTATCAAGAGAGATCTTACAATAGATCAATTTACAATTAAAGAAATTCATAATTTATACAGTCAACATACAGAAGATACAGGTCAAATATTTACAGATAGCCTCGTTCAAAAGATATTTGAAAACACCGGAGGTCAACCCTGGCTTGTCAATGCAATAGCGAATGAAATTGTAGAAGATATTCTCAAGAATGATGTTTCAAAAACCATAGAAGCTGATATGGTTGATATAGCTATCCAGAATATTATACTTCGCAGAGATACTCATATTGATAGTTTATTGGATAAACTACAGGAGCAAAGAGTTATAAATGTAATACAACCGCTTATTATCGGTGGTAAGGGAAATATAGAAATATTGCATGAAGATACACAGTATTGTTTGAATCTGGGTTTAATTCGTATGGATAAAGAACTGGGCCTTGTTCCGGCAAATAATATATACAAAGAAATAATTATAAGAACCTTAAATTATCAAACACAGTATGATCTTTCATTAGAAGTTAAAAATGAATGGATAAAAGAAGATGGTCATATAGATATGAATGGACTATTAAAAGAGTTTCAGGTCTTCTGGCGTTTGAACTCCGGTATATGGGAAGATAAATATCTGTACAAAGAAGCGGCTCCTCACTTAGTTTTAAATGCTTTTTTACAACGTGTGATTAATGGTGGAGGTCATATAGCCAGAGAGTATGCGTATGCCAGAGGTCGTATGGATCTCTGTGTTCAATATAAAAACAAAAACTATCCCATAGAAATCAAGCTTTTGTACAATAAAAATACCATACAGGAAGGCTTCGAACAGTTATCAAATTATTTGGATGGATTAGGAGAAAAACGTGGTTGGTTGGTTATCTTTGATAGAGATCCTAATAAAACCTGGGAAGAAAAGATAAGCCAAAATACAGTGAAATATAAGGGATATGAAATAAATCTACTGACTTGTTGAATGGAATTTATTGAAATTGAAAATTTAAAATCATATTACCAACAGTTATTTGGATCCATTCCTGGTTGGTAATATTCTTTTTATCTCTCAAAGCCTACAGCGTACTCGAATCTATAAGAAGCTACTCTAAGCTTTAACGCAGGCCTGTGCACAACGAATCCCATCCATTGCAGCAGAAATAATACCACCGGCGTAACCGGCTCCTTCTCCGGAAGGAAATAAGCCTTTAATGCGAATATGCTGAAGACTTACCGGATCTCGGGGAATTGTAACCGGGGAAGAGGTTCTGGTTTCCGGTGCTAAAACTACAGCCTCATTTGTAAGATATCCTTTCATTGCCTTACCGAACTCTTTAAAACCTGCTCTCAAGGCTTTATGTATAAGTGGAGGTAAAACAGAAGCCAGGTCTACCGAACTGGTTCCCGGATTATAAGAAGTTTTTGGTATTTCACGAGAAACTGTTCCATTAATAAAATCTAATAATCTTTGTGCCGGAGCTTTTTGTGTTTGTCCGGCTTCCATCCATGCTTTTTTTTCTATCCTCTTCTGAAACTCCATTGCTGCTAAAGGTCCGAACTTACTGAGAGATGTGAAGTCCTCCGGTCGTAATTCAACAACAATACCCGAATTAGCTGTGGGTCTGGCTCTTTTAGAAGAAGACCAACCATTGGTAACAATTTCCCCCGGACTGGTGGCACAGGGAGCAATTACTCCTCCCGGGCACATACAAAAAGAATAAACTCCTCTTCCATTCACCTGTCTTACAATCGAGTAGGAAGAGGCAGGTAGGTAGGGACTACGCACTTCACAATGGTATTGAATGGAATCGATTAGAGACTGAGGGTGTTCTACACGTACCCCCATTGCCAGTGGTTTTAGCTGTATTTCAATCCCTTTAGAATATAATAATTCAAAAATATCTCTGGCTGAATGTCCTGTAGCCAGAATTACTTTTTTAGAAGAGAAGCGTCTGCCATCGGAAGTAATTACTCCGGTGATTTGATCTCCGTTTAAGATAAAATCAGAAACTCTTGCATTAAAAAAAACTTCTCCACCATTTGCTAAAATAGTTTCTCGAATGTTTCGAATAATCCCTGATAGCTTATTGGTTCCAATATGGGGATGCGCCTCAACTAAAATATTTTTATTGGCACCGAAAGCAACTAATTGTTCTAATACCTGCCGAACATTTCCTTTTTTTTTGGAACGGGTATATAACTTTCCATCAGAATAGGTTCCAGCTCCTCCCTCTCCAAAACAATAATTAGAATCTTCATTTACTATCGAGTGCGAGACAATTCCACGAATATCGAATATTCTATTTTCAACACTCTTTCCTCTTTCCAAAAGAATCGGTTTTAAACCCAATTCAATAAGTTGCAGAGAAGCAAATAAGCCCGCAGGACCGGAACCTACGACAATCACTTCTTCGGCATTTTTTACATTGGAGTAATTTGGAAGAGAAACCGGCTGTTCAACAAATGATTCACCGATATATACGCGAACTTTGAGATTCACCATAACCGTTCTCTGTCGAGCATCTATAGATCGATTTACGACTTCTATGTGATGAAACTCAGTTTTCGGAATTTTCAGGGTAGTGGAAATCCTAGTTTTCAATTCTTCTTCGATTCCGGCAATTTCCGGTAAAACTCTTAGTTCCAGTTCTTTAATCATAATATAATGTATACACTTCTATCATGATAAAGCCTGTCATCAGTTTTTAAAGGTAATGAGGATTTATCCAAAAAAAAGTTTCTTTTTAAACGAAGCATGAAATAAATCTACCAACTTCTTGAAGGGAATTTATTGTAAGGAATATAATTTTTGCACTATATAAGACCTTTTCGTTCTGATTTTTTGAGAAGTTCTACCCGGTTTTTAACCTGTAATTTCTTATAAATATTACGAATATGAAAGCGAATCGTGGCCTCGGTAACATCTAAGGTTTCTGAGATTTCTCCTGCTGTTTCTCCATTTGTAATGAGTTTTAGAATTTGTAACTCTTTCGGAGTTAGTTGAATATCTTCCCTTGAATTCTTCAAGGGTTCCTGTAAATAATGAATCATTTTAAAAGCGATAGTTGGTGAAATATAGGCACCTTCTTTTAGAACAATCTGTATTACTTCCATAATATTCTTTTTATCTAATTTTGAAGCATAAGCTACGGCTCCCGCTTTTAATGCTTTAAAAATTGTTTCTTCTGAGGCTATAACACTAAGAATGATGACTTTGATTACAATCTTACGCTTTTGTAATTCTTCTAATAGATCAATTCCACTCATATGAGGAAGGTTAATATCTAAAAGTAAAATATCAAGGGAAGCAAGACTCTTCTCACTTAAAAACTCTTCGGCTGATTTCCAAAAGCGAAGATTTATTTCAATTTTCTGAAGTGTAAGTTCTTGATGCAGGAATTCCCGATACGGAAGATTATCTTCTATGACTCCAATATTATAAGACATACAATATCCTCTACCCTATTATTATATATGTTTTCTTGTTTTGTCAAGCGAATAGATATTTGGAGAATAAAATTTTATACAGTAAAAATAAGCGGAGCATAAATTTCTATTTGGTATTTTTCCTGAATTTGCTTTTGTATGATTTTTCCGGAGACAACTTCAACACGTTTCTGAATATTATGCATACCAAATCCTTCACCGGATAGGAATAAGCTATGTGATTGTAAATTTATCATAATCTCTTTTCTGTTTAATCTTAGCTTCCAATCGGCAGTGTTTTTTCCATATTTTAAATCATTATTTGTTATTTCTATAATGATAAAAAAAAGATTGTCTTTTAAAGAAGAAGTGATTTCGTTTATGGGATTCGCAGCTTCTTCTTCTATAGAAAAATGTAACTTCCTATTCATGGAAGAATATCTGCGAAGTAAATAGGTATGTATACCGCTTAAAAAGTCTTTACGTAAAAGTTCTAAGTCTTCTACGTAGTGCATCTTACTTCTTATGCTTTCATTAATTCTGCGTATTAATTGCTCAGATTCTGTTTGAATTTCCTGTGGAACAGAAAAAAGTTTTAACTTTTGATTTAATAAAAATAAATCGGATAGACCTCCGCCAATATAATCATGAATATCTCTAAAAACATTTTCTCTTTCTGTTTTTATGGCTAACTCTTTTTCTAAATTATGAACCTGTTTTATGCTTTCAAAGTTTTCCTGATAGGACGCCTGTAAGTCCCTGGTTCTTTCTTCCACTTTTACTTCTAATTGTTCTTTTAGTTCGATTAACTGTTTATTTGATAATTCTAATAAACTACTTTTATCGGTTAACTCTATTGTTAGAGATTCTGATATTTGGAAAGCATTTGAAAATTTCATAGAAAGCATTACCGCTTGAAAAAATACAAAAATTAAAAAGCCATAAGGGGCCAGATGGACCGTACGAATGTAACCGGCACCATATAACAGATCGTTAACTAATATTAAATAGAATATCATAGTTCCGGTAAATACAAGAATAGAACCGGCTCTTTTTCGTTTCAGGGCTATGATATAGACAAAAGTAGAATAAATAATAGATGCTAATAAGAATAATTCCATCGTGAAAAATATGTAGGAACCATAGATTTTTAATGGAAAAAACAGGGTACTTAATATTGCTAATAAGCTAATAAGATAAGAGAAAAATAGATAGGAGCAGGAAAATTCTTCAGGAAAAAGATTATAGATGTAAAATAAAAAGATAGGTACAGCTATATAGAAACTTAAATATTCAATTCTTGAAAGGACTAAAAATGATAAAGTAGGAAAGATATTCAATATGTATCTTTCTTCCATTAGAACAATTCTGGAAGCTATCAAGAGACAAAAAATACCGAATAAAAAAGGGCTTATGTCTTTTTTTCGCATGATATAAAGGATAATATGGTAGAAACCCATAATCAAAAGAACTCCAAATGTGATGGATTTCAAAGTGATCGTTTTCTTTTGAGATTCATAGATCTTATCAAGATGACCGATAGTAAGTCTATTCCACATTCCGGCTCTTGCATGATGATAGTTGGAAATAAGAAAGACAATTTCCAACTCTTCTCCCTGTATTCCGATAAGAGGAAAGGTATTATACTGTAGAAGAGGTATAGTTTCTTCTATAGATTTTCCAACTTTTCCTACAGAATACTGTAATTTGTTATTAATATATAAGTTGTATGCCATACATATATCTGTCATAGAAAAACCAAGTGGTGGTTCACCAGATTTTAATAAAACTTTCAATCTATACATTGCATAACCATCTGTCTCTAACAGTTTTCCATTCAAAGAGTAGTTCTGCCATTCAGAAGGTACATGTATATAGTGAATGGTTTCCGTTTTTTGTAATTGGAAAAAAGAGTTTTGTTGTATCGGATTTTCTAAAAAAACATTCCAATAAAACTCCCATTCGCCTTCGATGCCAAGGTTTCCATTTGTTTCAAAGTTATAGGAACGTAAATCTAAAATACCTTTATTGGCTACAGGTTTTTTAACGAAAGAGTCAGCCGGTCGAATATTTAGAAATATTAGAATACCTAAAAAAAGAATAGAAAGGCTGAGATAAATATTTATTGTTTTTTCCAGCACAGGACTATGCCTTCACTTTCTCCATTCAAACCAAATAGCTTTCTTATATCAATCTAAAATTAGAGAGCATAAGAAATTATTATTTTAAAACTCCTGTTGACAAAAAAAGGAATAAGTTATTATCATAAGCTTTAGTTTTTATTTTGAAAAGAGAGTAAGAGGGTTTTATGCCATCAAGTCCGGATGATAAGTTACAAGAGTTAGTATCTTCTGTAAAACACAGTATAGAGAAATCAGCCAAGAAGAAAGTAAAGCGTAAAGTTTCTTTTATTTTTCGGAAGCTGGGTAATCCGAGAAGAAATAAAAAGATTATTGAACAAGTCAATAAGACTTTTTTAGAAGAAGAAATTCGTTTAGAACCCGGTCTCAGTATAAATGATGATCTGGACTCTTATGTAGAATTCCAGTCGATTGCGACGAAACAGGAGAATGAAAAAGATTCCAAACAAAAAGAAGAAATCTTTGTAGTTCCGGATGATTTTATTAAATACTTATTTACTTTTTCAAGCGAAGCTGAGTATGAAAGGTTTCAGGCGGCCCTCGATTCCTATCAACCTGTAGGCCTGTTTTTAATTCCTAAAGAAGAAGATTTTTTTTCAGAGACTATGGAACAAATTTTCTCTATAGAGCTCCTCCAAAAAAGACAATACTCCGGAGATGATATGTTTGTAAATGAGCTTACTTATCTGGATGTATCCTTTACGGGAGATAATACGGATACAACAAACGAAGGGAATAAAAACGAAGGAAAGGACATTTGGACAAGTTCAGAAATCTATCATTTTCCCAGAACAATCATGCAAAATGTAATTCTGGGAGAAACAGGTACCGAACTATTAGATTCTTATAATTTTGAAATGAATCTACAAAGGCTTTCTCATACATCTAATAAACATTCAAAAACCCAGATATTCATTCTCTTTCATTGCCCCTCTCAGAAACAGATTCAAAAACTGCAAAAGCAAGATATACTGGAAAAAACCTTATCTTCTATTGCCAGAAGAATACCCAATGTATTTCGATTGGACTGTAAGTATGAAAAGGAATCTGACATAGAAGAAGAAGTAAGGAATAATGTCTACAAACACCTGAAACTTATCTATGATTTACCCGGACATGAAATAGATACAGAATTGAATCTTATTGAATTTGTAACCGAACTGAGAAGAACTCATGCAAGATTAGAATATCAGACTTTGCTTAAAATGGAAACAGAATACATAAAATCTATGGTCTGGGATGGAGAAAGTGATGAACATGTTTATTTAAAGTATTTTACCATTAAGTATCTCTGCGAAAAATTAGGATATTCTCAAAAAGATGTTTTTTGTAGTTCTTATGACTCTCCCCATTACCAGAATCAGGATGAATATGTAGATTATTCCAATATGCCTGATGTAAATGCGAAACATCAAATCGTTGTTGATATAGAAACTTTGGAAGGTAAGAATTTTGATAAGAATGTATATCTAAACTTTATACATACTCTTGTAAATAAAAGCCGTTCCTGGGTAGACTTTTCAGTATTAAAGAAAAATCTAAAAGAGATATATCTTTTATTTCCGGGTTTCGAAGTGGCCAGAAACTATTACCAGTTAAGTAAGTTACAGGAAGTTTTAGAAAACCATATCAGGGAAGTCTTTAAAAAGAATATTCCGATTACCATTTTTACACCGGACTATGAAAATCAAACGATAGTACCGGTAGATTTAAAGCAGGTTGTCTCTCAGAATTATAAACCGGTTCTTCCGATACAGTTACGATTTGAAGAAGAGAAAAAGCGTGATATTACAGAATTAAATTTTGATGATGTTATCGGGATGAAGGAAGAAAAAGAAGCTTTTCTCAATTTGAAAAAATTGCAGGAAAGTAATATGAAACTCGGAATAGGGGGAATTCTACTTTACGGTCTGCCGGGATGCGGTAAAACCTACATTGCTCGTGCTTTTGCCAGCGAAATAAACCGGCATTTCTTTGGTTTAAATCCGGCTGAAATTATCAGTGTATGGATAGGACAGTCTCAGAAAAACATCAGCCGAATATTTTCACAGGCCAGGGCGAAAAGTCCCTCCTTACTTTTTATTGATGAATTAGATAGTATCGGTTTTAATCGAGATATGGTGAATAAGGGAGGAGCTCATACCGATCAGGGTTCTACCATAAACCAACTTTTGATTGAGTTAAACAATATCGATGAAAAAGATGTACTGGTACTTGCAGCTACCAATCGCTTAAGTTCTTTGGATCCGGCATTGAAACGTTCCGGAAGATTTGATATTAAGATTCCCGTCTTTCCTCCTGATGAAGAAGAACGGGCTTTAATGTTTGCCTATTATATTGTAAAGATAAATGAAGAACTAATAACCCATGACAAAAAGCCGGTTCCGCAGCATGAATTATTCTTCGAAGAACTGGGTAGAGATTCAAAAGGTTTTACTTCTTCCGACATTCGCACTGTTTGTAACCTGGTAAGGATGGATTGTTTATTGGAAAAGCCCGGAAGTCATGTAAATGAATTTTTCTTCGATAAAATAAGAAAGTTTATCGAGAGAGGACAGAGAACCTTAAGGGCGGAAGATGTGAAGGGTTTTATTCTTGAGTGCAGGGCCAATGAATACGATGGACTGAAATTAGATAAATTAACTTCAGATTGGTTTTAGATTGCAAAGGTTATTCTTCTGTTTAAGAAAAATACCCATTACATGCTATCCGGAGTCAAAAAAATTGAACTTGACAGTCTAAAATCCATGATGGAAACTAAAGGAAACAGGAGAGTAAAAGAGATGCTAGTATCACCAAACTTGAGACGAGTTTCTTAGAGAAACTTTTCCGCAGGGTCGGGGTTTAGATTCAATATCTTTTCCTGCTGAGAGCTAAAACTCCAAAACAAAGATTAGTTTCTATTTGAGTATTTCATTTGACATTATTGTAGTTAATACCTCAAATTATAAAAGTGATGAAAACGGATAAAAAAACACCTAATCCTTATGGTAAATTGGGAGGACCAAAGCATCGAGAAAAAGTTATTGAAGTAGCGGGTGAAATTAAGCAGAAAGGTTTCACAGTAATTTTTGAAAAGATGGTTCGATTATTTGGTATAAAAAGACGTTTTGTTGATATTGCTGGTCTTGATGAAACAGAAAAAGTGGTAGAACTTCACCAAATTGGAAAGCAGAATAAAAATGGACAACCTGTAAAAAGAGAAAGAGTGATACTTGATGAATTGGAAAAAGCTACTGGTATAAAACCAAATTTTCATGCCTATAATGAAATAGAGAATAAAGATGAAAAGTAAACAGATTAATTTTTTTATAACACCGGAAGATGTACTTGAAATCGAAAAATATTTAACTAAACATAACTTTTTACTTACCTGTCATCCCCTACCTACTGAAAGTATTGTATTATTAGATTCCCTTTTAATAAGGAACCTTGAAAATAGCTTTAAAATTAGAGGACAAAAATTCATTTTTAGAGAAGAGGACAAATCTAATTTAGTTATAGAGTATATATCGACCCAAAAATACTATTCTGTGGAGATTTCTCAATCTCCTGTAATAGAGTTTCTTTACCCTCAAATGGAACCTGATGTTCTCCGACCGGGAAGATTATATTTTGTCAAAGATTATTTAGATAAAATTGAAATGAAAGAGAAAATGAAAGCGGAAAGTTTTATTTCGGCGGCAGAAGATTTGTTCAAATGGTTTCGTAAAACTTTTAAGAATAATACTAAGTTAAATGATTATGAGGGTTACTATATTTCAGAAAGAGCCTTTGAGTGGAAAGAACAAACAGGAAAAAAACTATTGCTTGAATAAAGCTAAAACTTCTGAAAGCAGGAGAGTAAAAGAGATGCTAGTATCACCAAACTTGAGACAAGTTTCTTAGAGAAACTTTTCCGCAAGGTCGGGGTTTAGATTCAATATCTTTTCCTGCTGAATGTATGTTTTTTATTCTTTATATTTAGGAAAGAAGATATAGGTAAAAAGACCTGAAGCAAACAGTAATCCCAGGTAAATGAGAGCCTTTGAATATTCCTGAAAGATTACATATCCAATTCCGAAGAGTCCTCCGAAGACCATTCCGATTCCTGAGACAGAAAGTAAGAAACTCCTGTAAGGGTTATAACAGGGAATTTCTAAGGGGATGGCGTTTTGAATGGCCCAGCGTTTCCAAAAAATACCGGGAGGTCTGACTTTTTTGTAGAACGATTTGAGGGTTGTAAAATCGGTTTTGGGAGTTAAATATGTAACTACAAGTATAGAAAAAATGCTACAACTTACAGTAAATAGCATTCCCCTTGCTGAATTGTCTTTCCATTCAAAGATTGAATGGGAGATAAAATAATAAAGTAGGGGAAAAAGAAAAGCCGAGAGTTCCGAATACGAATTAAGCCTTGCCGAAAACCAGCGGGCAATTAAAACAAAACCGAGACCTGCAGAGCCAGCCAATAAAAATTTCCACACGCCGGATATGGTGTCTATGAAATAAAAAGTAATGATGAGAGATACAAGCATCATAATAAGCTGTATCAGATAGGCGGTGCGTATGTAATGAGAGTCGGTTTTCTTTTTAGAGATATAAGGTTTATAAAGGTCGTTTATCAAGTAGGAAGTTCCCCAGTTTAAGTGGGTAGCAATCGTAGAAAGATAAGCTGCCATAAAGGTTGCAATAAAAAAGCCTGTGAGGCCGGGAATCGGTTTATAAGTTAAACTTAAAATATACCCTTTACCTTTATCTTTAGTCGAAAGTTCTGGAAAAAGAATATAAGCAACGAGGGCTACGATAATCCAGGGCCAGGGACGGATGAAATAATGGGCAATGGTAAACCAGAGAACAGACAGACTCGAAGAACGCATATCTTTAGAAGCTAATATTCTCTGGGCGATATAGCCTCCTCCACCCGGTTCCTGTCCCGGATACCAACTGGCCCACCAGGTAACTGTAATTAACACAAGGAAAAAGGAAAAGTCCATTCCCTTTCCATTTGAATCAAAATTCGGTGTAAATTCCAAAAAGGCTTTCGGAAGCTTTGCTTTTAGATTCTCCATACCTCCGATTTCAGGATAAGAAAGGCTTAAAAAAGCCAGGAGAATACATCCGGCCATAGCGAAAAAAAATTGAAAGGCATCGGCGTAGGAGATTCCGGAAAGCCCCATGAGAGAAGTATAAAAAAAGGCAAATAAAAAGAGAAGACTCACAATAAGAGCAGGAGAAATTCCGGGAAGTAAAACTTCTGCTATTTTTAACATAGCTAAATTCACCCAGGCCATAATCAGGATGTTCATGAAAAAACCAAGATAAACGGATTTGAATATACGTAGTACAATAGAACCCTTACCACTATAACGTAAAGCTACAAGTTCTAAATCTGTGCTGACACCGGAACGTTTCCAGAGCGGGGCAAAAAAATAAACCGTAATAATCGAACCTATAGAGCCATACCACCATACCCAGTTTCCGGAAATTCCGCTTTCGGCAATGAGTTCGGTAACGGCCAGGGGTGTGTCGGCTGCAAAGGTTGTAGCCACCATCCCGGTACCTGCTATGAACCAGGAAAGCTTACCACCGGAGCGAAAGTAATTTTCAAGACTTGTGTTACTCGATTTACGAGTGAGTAGATAGGATACAAGAAAACTGATACCTAAAAAAAGGAGGATAACAAGCAGGTCTAAAAAGCCAATATGAGTCATAAGAATATACGAAAATGCTTATAAACGAACTTTGACTCCCATATCCCGCATAGCCTGCTTGATTTCGAGAATGGAAGTTTCTTTAAAATGAAAAATGGAGGCAGCCAGAACTGCATCGGCACCACCCCTGTGAATAGCTTCGACAAGGTGTTCCGCCTCACCGGCACCACCGCTGGCTATGACCGGAATTTCTACATGGGATGAGATAAGCTTTGTTAAGGGAATATCAAATCCATCTTTAGTGCCATCCTTGTCCATAGAAGTTAAGAGAATTTCACCGGCACCCATGGCTTCGGCTTCCTGGGCCCAGTCTAAAGCCTCTCTACCGGTTTCGGTTCTTCCCCCGTGTGTATAAATTTCATAGCGGTTTCTTTCTTTGTTGAATCTGGCGTCTATAGCACAGACAATGCACTGAGAGCCAAATACTTCGCTGGCTTCTTTTAAAACAGAAGGATTTTCAAAAGCTGCGGTGTTAATAGATACCTTATCTGCTCCGCGGGTTAAAACAGCACGAACGTCGGCAGCGTTACGAATACCTCCACCAACCGTGAATGGAATAAAAATCTTGTTAGCCACATCTTCAACAAGATGAATGAGAATCTCTCTTTTATCACTCGAAGCGGTGATGTCTAAAAAGCAAAGTTCATCGGCCTTGTTTTGTTCGTAGATTTCAGCACATTGCACCGGATCTCCCGCATCAACGAGATTAATGAAGTTAATTCCTTTAACTACACGGCCATCTTTTACATCGAGACAGGGAATCACTCTTTTGGTAAGACTCATTGAATTTCACCCGGTAACTGAATTTTTAGTTCTTCCCAATCGGAAAGTTTCTTTATAAAAGAAAGAAGTTTTCCTTCTTTGTACATAGGAGCTGTAACCTGTAAGCCAACCGGAAGTTTTTTTTCATCCAAACCGCAGGGAATGGAAATGGCAGGGAGTCCTGCTAAATTTACACTGGTTGTCAGAATATCTGCCTTATACATCTGTATGGGATCCTGGGTTTTTTCTCCTATTTTAAAAGCTGTAGTAGGAGAAGTAGGTTGTAGAATGAAATCAACCGAAGAAAAGAATTCTTCGTATTTCTTCTTTAAGAGTATTCTGGCTTTCTGTGCCTGTCCGTAGTATGCGTCATAGTAGCCCGATGAGAGAGAAAAGGTTCCGAGTAGAATTCTACGTTTTACCTCCGGACCGAAACCTTCCGTTCTGGATTCAGTATAAAGGTCTTCTAATCTACCACCCGTATTTACTCTTTTTCCGTAGCGTATTCCATCAAATCGTGATAGATTGGAGGAACATTCGGCTGTAGCAATAATATAATAAATAGGAATCGAATATTTGAAAATAGAAAAATCAAATTCCTGAATACTCGCACCTTTCTCTTTCAGGAGTTCTAAGGCTTTGTGAAAGTTGTTTTTTACACCCTTTTCCCAGTCTTCTCCTTCATCTTTCATGATACCAATTTTTACTCTACTCAGATCTATTTCTTCTAATTCAGAAGAAGAAAAATCCGGCAGGCGGTGAGAAGTGGAGTCTTTCGGATCATGACCGGTAATGACAGAGAGTAAATCAATGATGCCTTCCGGGTCATTGGAAAGAGGGCCAATTTGATCCAGACTCGAAGCATAGGCAACCAGACCGTAACGGGAAACTCGACCATAACTTGGTTTAAGACCCCAGATACCGCAGAGAGAGGCAGGCTGACGAATCGAACCTCCTGTGTCGGAACCGAGGGCTACAGGAAGCATAGAAGAAGCTATGGCAGCAGCAGAACCTCCACTCGAACCACCGGGAATGCGTTCTGTGTCAAAAGGATTCTTAGTTAAACGAAAGGCTGAATTTTCCGTGGAAGAACCCATGGCAAATTCATCCATGTTCAGGTTAGAAAATAAGATGAAGCCTTTATTTTTCAGCTTTTCGATTACAGTAGCGTTATAAGGAGAAACAAAGTTTTCTAAAATTTTAGAGGAGCAACTTGTCCTTACATTTTTTATGCAGATATTGTCTTTAATGCCTACCGGGATTCCATCAAATACAGAAAGAGCTTTTCCATTCTTTCTTCTTTCATCTGACTCTAAGGCAGCTTCGAGAATGGAAGCTTTATCGAGACTTATAAAGGCTCCTATTTTCGGATCAAGACTTTCGATTCTGTCTATATAGGCCTTGCAGAGTTCAAAAGAACTGAGTGTATTATCCTGTAGTGCTTTTTTTATTGCTGAATACGTTTTATGGATCATGTTTCGATTACCCTTGGAATGACAATGTGACCATCTTCATATTCCGGAGCTAGCTTTTCTATTTCGGAGAGATTTAAGAGTTCTCCTTTTTTATCTATCCGGATGGCATTTTCGTGATTGAAATAGATTTCCTCTTCGTTGATAGACGAGGTATCGAGTTCTTTTATTTGATCTACGTAGGACACGATCTTGTTGAAGTCCTGTAAAATGGGTTCTATTTCCTCTTCTTTAAACTTGAGTTTAGACAGGGCTGCGATTTCTATAAAATGCTGTTTATCCATACCGTTTCTTTGATTCCTAAAAACTGGTACTATAAAAATTCAATAGGCATTTTTGTCTAATACTCCTTTTATTGGGGTCATTAAAATTATCTTTATATCAAAGAGCAAGGACCAGTTTTCTATATAGTAAATGTCTGCTTTAATTCTTTCATCTATAGAAGTATCCCCCCGAAGACCGTTGACCTGGGCCCAACCCGTAATTCCTGCTTTTACTGCGTGTCGTCTCATATAGTGGTGGTGTTTTTCCCGGAATTGTTCTACAAAAAAAGGTCGCTCGGGTCTTGGACCGACAATTGACATACTACCCATGAGAACATTGAAAAATTGGGGAGTTTCATCGAGAGAAAGCTTTCGAAGAATCTTGCCTACACCGGTAACTCTCGGATCGTCTTTAACCGTCCACTGGGTGTCTGACTGTTTTTTTTCCTGCACATACATGGAACGAAATTTTAGCATCATAAAGCTTTCGTTATCCAGTCCTACTCTTTCCTGTTTTATAAAAATAGGTCCCCTGGAGCTCAACTTGATGGATAAAGCAATGAGAATATAAAAAGGAGAGAATACAAGGATAAAGCCAAGAGCAAAGAGAAAGTCGAAGGTTCTTTTTATAAAGCGATTATAGCCGAGCCGAATGGGTATATCCCGGATCGAGATAATCGGAATTCCGTCGAGGCTTTCCACCCTTCCTCTGGACGTAACGAATTCGAGGTAATCCGGAACGACTTTCAGGTCTATACCTTCCGTGTCACAGGTATCGAGGGCTTCCCGCAGGTATTCTTCTTCTCTATGGTTCAGAGCGTAGATTACAAGATCGGGTTTATTTTCTCGAATCAGAGATTCTAAATGGTCTAGAGTTCCGATGATATTTAAATTAAGTTTGTCATCTTCCGGTTTGGGAATATAGGGTCCGGGTTGGGATTGTTTTTCAGATTTGATATAGCCGGCTATCTGGTAGCCGTAAATCTGGTGCTTTTCAAAGATTTCTTTCAGTTTTAGAGCATTTTGTCCGGTGCCAATAATCATGACCTGTCGCAGGTTATAGCCTTTCTTTCTTAAATTTTTTAAGACTAAACGGAATATATAATGAGAAAGAGAAGTAAGGATAATATTCGTAAAGGCATAATACGAAATTACAAGTCTGGAAAAACTATCTCCGCGGAAAAAGAATAAAAGAGCAAGGATGATTAAAAGGTTTACTAATACGCCACTGAGTATGGCAATAAATTCTTCCGAAAAGGAGAGTCCTCTTCTCGGATGGTAAAGTTCTATAGAAATAAAAGCTAAAACCTGGGTTAAGGAGAGAATGATTCCGAGGAAAATATAATTTATTCCTGAAAAATAAA
This sequence comes from Leptospiraceae bacterium, assembly GCA_024233835.1. Classification (NCBI taxonomy): domain Bacteria; kingdom Pseudomonadati; phylum Spirochaetota; class Leptospiria; order Leptospirales; family Leptospiraceae; species Leptospiraceae bacterium. The sequence continues at coordinate 50,588 of JACKPC010000006.1, read as the reverse complement.
ACTCCATATCGGAAAAAAAGAAACGGATTCCGAAAGCAAGGAGGAAGCTTATGCCCGAAATAAATAAATCGAGGGCAATGAAACTGAGTTTAAAGGTCTGGCTTCTTTCTTTTAACATAAAATAAATCCCATATGATTATAAACCTCCATCCAGAGGTCGTTTTCTAAACCTGTATATTCTGGCTCTGGCATCGCGGAAAGCACTGCTGTCGCCGAAACCGATATTGGTGAGGGATAAGGTAACGAAAACGGACTGGTCATAGAAATTTACCTGTTTATCCATGCTCAGGCCTCCCTGAATAGAGCGAAGGTTCATGCTGTATCCGTATCGAATATCAAAGTTGTGAAGGTTATGCTTAAAGGCAAATTGGAAAGTATTAATGTTTAAGGCTGTAGTCTGGCGATTATTTGAACCTGTTACACCGCTTCCATAGGCCAGATCCCTTTGAAAACTACTCTGGGAATAAGCCGGGTCGGTAGATAGGCTATAAGAATTGGTGACTGCTACCGGATCCTGTCCGTTTCGGTAGTAAGAAAGACCTCCAACCTGATTTGTGTATCTCCAGGGTTGTGTAACTCTTGAGTCCAGTTCTATTTCCAGACCGATAAATCTTGTAATTTGTAAATCGGTTTGGAGATAGACCCTATAGGCATCCAGATAGGCTGCTTCAAATACATGATACCAGGAACCTCCCGCTTCCAACTTTTTAAATCTTCGGATAAAAGGAAGTCGGAAGCCTCCTAATTGGTAACCGAGTGTCAGGTTATTATAGAGCTTTTTCTTAAGGGTAGTGTGATAAATATAATCATTATTAAAGAAAATGCCGGAAAAAAAACTACGCTTACGTTCTAAGTGGGAGACCTTTTGATTTCCGAAACCTTCTAAGAAATCATAATAAGATCCCATTCGAAATATGGTATAGTACCAACGTTCCCGGTTTTCAGGTTCCGGCTTATAACTTTGGGAAAAACGACGTAAATCCCGTATGGTAATGATAGAGAATTCCATGCTTTCAAAAGCGTTACTGGATAAGGAGAATTCTGCCTCGTGTTGTCTGTCCTGCGAATTCTGGGGGCTAAACCTATCAGAAGATTGTTCCAGTGTTTTTTCCGGAATCTCAGATTTTATCGACTGGATTCTTCTATATGTAGTTTTGAAGAGCAGGGCGGGAACACCTATGGAAATCACGTGGTTATTCCGCAGGTATTGATAGGATTCCCTTTTTAACTGCCTTTCAAGGGCGATGTCTGAGGCTGAACGGGTGCTGGAATCCCCGGTGAACTCCGCTGAACGCTTGGTGGCACCAATATAAACAGAGGGATCATAACTGATATAGCTTCCGAGGTAGAGGGTTGTTTTAAAACCGGTTTCTCCCTTTGTAAAATACTCGGTTCTGAGTAGGTTCGCTTTATAATCCTGGTAATAATCACTGTAACCCAGGCTTCCAAGACTATAGGGAAGGGGAGTACGGGTAGGGTAGGAGTAGTATCGTTGTACGGAGCTTAAAACGTCTATATCCCAGTAGAGAGGGGCCTCTGAAAGGGGAAAACGGGCAATCTCAGAAGAATTACGGATATGTACTCTGGGTACTTCCTCATAAATGGGAAAATAGCCGGACTTTCCACGGGGAATTAAAAAAGCATAATTATTCATGCGGGTGGCTTTAATGTTAATACTCAAATCTCCCCTGCTTTCGGAATAATCAAAGTCCCAGATCGGGTTTTGTTTGAAATAGGAGCTTCTTTGTTGACGACGTGTGTAGATGGCCTGAAGGGTATTGGCCGGTTGGTATCTGTAACCAAACTCATACTCATAGGCCGGGTTTTTATACTCTTCCATTTTTATCTGAATATTTCGGGTTCCGTCGTTCATGGCATTATTTTGCTTAATGTTTGCATTCAAATCGACTTTCCACCAGTATTCTTCGTCGACTCCGTATTCACGAATTGGATGAGCTCCACTTGTTCCGTAGAGGAGTTCTTCTGCTGTAATCAGACATTTCTTACCGTATTTAATGCATAAATCTCCTTTGTCTACCTGGTTCGTGGTAACTGTATTCCCCACACCACCGGCTCGGAATCGCTTTTCATAAACACTGGTGGCTTCATAGCGCTTATAGTGGGCATAACCCGTATCCAGTCTATAGTTTAACCAGGGGCTTCGTTTCCAGAATTCCAGACCGAAAGCCTGACCTGTTTTTTCATAATAATCCAGCTTCACTTTTCTTCCTATAGGGGAAAAAAGACTGAGAGCGGCAAGAGGTTCTGACCACTGGTAACTGGTCTGTAAGAAGCTTCCCTGGGTATTATTACGTCCGGCCTGCACAATCCAACCGCTTCCGAGACTTGTAGTATAGAATAAGGGAAGATAGAAGAGTTTAAAACTTCCTACTTGAAACCAGATGTTACTGGCCGTAATCGTATTATTTTCATAAACAATAATTCTTTTCGCTTTAAAGGAATAGTGTGGAATTTCAGCATTGCAGGCGGTAAAGTAACCTAAATCCATTAAATACTTGTTTTCATCTACTTTTTTGATTTTCTTACCTACGAAAAAAGAAGTTTTTACTTTTGCCGAGGTATCGTATAAAATTCCTCTTTGAAGCTCTGTATCATAGATGAATTTATTTCCTCTGGCACTCAGATCTCCTTCCTCATATTCAATATTTCCTTCTGCATAGATTTCATTTCGTTTGGAATCTACAGTTAAGGAATCTGCAATCAGGCTACCCTTATTTAGTTTTACCCTGACTCTTCCCCTGAGAACCAGAACACCGGATTTATTTCTATCAACCTGCATAAATTCTGCTTCGGAAGCATTCTCTATAGAAATTGGCAGGGGATCTTTTTTAGGTGTGGATTCAGGAGAGTTTTCCTTAGTTTTCTCCACTTTATGGGCCTGTAAAAGACTCTTTAAGCGAATTCGTTTGTTATAAACGGAACCGGAAGTATCAGCTCCCAGTTCCTGCAAATATTCATCTACTTCTCTGTCACTCAGAGTATCCAGAACATCTGCAAGAATTTTCTTTTTTGTTTCATCAATAGATTGATTTTTTTTTAGTTCTTCCTTCTTTTCTTCTTCGGTATTCAGACCGGGAATAAGAGGAAAATCTGGCATAGTGGTATCCTGTGGGAATATGGCCCTTAGAGATAGAAATAAAAAGAGAAAAACGTTTTTCCGGGAAATTTGAAATCTCATAAATCTAGTCTTTTTATATATAGGCCTGTTTAGTGTCCTTTTCTGTCCGATAAAGAAGTAGACTATTTGACCATTGATTCAAGGATATGATTCAATTCACTAAAAAAATATAGCCCAGTAAAAAACTGAAATTCAGGGAATCTACTTGAAAAAAGGACTTTGTTTTCTCAATCTGTGAATTTATACGAATTGGAACTATAAATTTATGAAACCAAATAAAAAAATATATCCGGAGTCTGTAAAACTTAGAAATTACAGGCTCATTTTATTTCTATTTCTATTGCTTTCCATGTTAGTCATTCAGAGTTTGGGTGCTCAGGAAGAAAAAAAGCCAAAGGTTTTTATCAGTATTTCTCAATCTAAAGAGATGAAAAAGAAGAAGCCGGAAAAAAACTGGCCTGTCCTAAAGAAAAAACTTCAGGATTTACTGCTGAAGGGTTCTGTAGATAAAAAAGAATTTTCAGTTCTAAAAGGAAGCCTACCCGGAAAAGAGTTAATAGAAAAAGGGAATGAAGTAACCATCTTTTACTATGGTCTTTCTTTGAAAAGTTGTTCCACTGAAAGTACTTATCCGGCTGTTCAACGCATCATATCCACCTGTATTCCGGATGGTAAAGATGAATCTTTTTTTGTAGATGAAAAATCGGATTGGTATCTTGTGTTAATGGATATTGCTGCTAAATTAAATCGTAAAGAAGAAGTATTTTGGTTGGATATATCAGATAAAGAAGAATATAAGGAAAATGAAATACCTCTTAATCGAAAAGAAGAATGGTTATCTTATAAAGATTCGATTGATTATTCGAATGTCTTATATCAATTAAAATCCTCTAATGATATTTATATAACGGTTAGAAAAATAAAAAATGTGGCGGAGGAACCTTATTCTTATTCTGGCTCGATAATTCTGAATCAGAAGAAATTAAAAAATACCTTATTTCAATTAAGTTCGGAACCTCTTGAATTAAATCTGAGAGAAGGCGAAGCAAATGGTAAATTAGAAAAAGTCTTATTAGATATAAACACGATTAATAATAAAATATTTCGCTTAAAACCGGATAAAATAGACCCAAAAGAATTAGTGTTTAAAGGGAATATACCAGAAAATGAGATTCCTTTACTGGAAAAAGTAGCCAACCTGAAGATATTTTATGTAAATGAAAAGGGTAATCATAAACAGCAGTTAATAAGAAAAATCGATTACCGGATACAGGCACCTTCTACAGATGGTAGTTCTACAATCTGGTTGAGTGTTCTGATTTTTATAATAGGTCTTGTATTAATTGCAGTCCTGGTTCTATTTTTTAGAAATTGGTGGAAAGAGGATGAAGGGATTCGTTACACAGGAATCAAGATCTATATGATTGATACGGGTATCATTAAACCTATGCGTTTAAAGGTAGTAGAGGGAGAACGTATAGCTTTTTCTAACTCCGGTAAAAAGCAATATTCCTGTACTCACCTTTATGATGTGGGTATGGATGGTCAATACATAGAGTTGGTTTCGGCCAGAAGTAATCGTTTTAAGTATATAAACTCTTATGATGAATACAAATCCAGAGAATTTATTTTACCGGCAGATATTGAACTTAGAACCGATGGAGTTAAATTTATAAGAGTTTCGATTGAAGTTTTGGATCAAACTAATAGTTTTATGATGAAAATTTAATATATTAAAATCTTCTTATATTACAAAAGCCTATCAGGACTTTCCTGATAGGTATAGACTGGTTTTTAAATTAATTCCGATAAGGTAGAAATTTTGCTTTTCCAGTCATTTAATTTATTATAGGACCTTTCAAGAGAAGGTAAATGCGGTAATAAATTGGAGAGTATCTCCAGTTTCTTTTTTAATTGTGCTACATTCATGAAGTTATTCTTGGAAGAAATAAATCCAAATTTTTGTAATAAATTTCCTATAGGTTGTTCTAATTCACGGGATATATTGATAGCAGAAGCAAGAATAGTAGATAAATCTGATTGAATAGGACCGACTAAATGAGTTGGGTTGATATACCCTGAAAAAAAAAGATTTTTATATTCAATCGCGAAAGAGTTGAGTATGGAATCAGGATAAATGTCTGTGTATTGTTTATTCGGTGTATAGATAGGAACTATATTTGGGGAATATTTGTTTGAAACAATGATAATATCAAATTCATAAGGTTTATCATCGTTGCTAAAGTAAAGCTCATTATCCTGTATAGATTGAATTTTGCTATGAGAGCTAATACGGCCATTCTTTAAAAAATACAGAAGCTTTGAGAGTGTCTTATTTTTTTCTGGATAAGAAATATTAGATGAAAGATGCGGAAATATGCTGTTAGTAATATTAAAAAAATTCGACAACATATCGTTGGACATTATGAGATCAATGTGTTCTGAAATGTATGGATGGAATATTTCTTCGATGGGAATTCCGAGAATTGCAGATGGCTTTTTCCAGAATATTTCAGGCAAACTGATATGTAATTCCTTTGAATAATCAAGTGCATTAACTGCAAGGCTACAGGCAAAAGAATCTTCTCCGGTAATTAACACACGTTTCCCTTTCAAGCAGTCAGGAGATTCGAGTAAAGATTCGTGTATAATGAGACCTGTATAATTCTGAAGAAAAGAAATATCTGCCAGACTGCATTTAGTTCCGGTAGCTAAGACTACCGCATTATATAATTCTTTTTCATGATTATCAAACTCTAAAATCCATTTATGATTTTCATTATAACTAATACTCTTAATATTTTTATCGCCGCTAAAATTAGCTTTAAGATCAAAGGTATCAGTATAGGTTTCTATATAATTTCTTATATCAGAGTAAGTTTTATTTCCTTTTAAAAAATTAAATTTCAATTCTCTTAATTCGGTAAAATCATGTTCATAGATACTTCTAAATTTTAACTCGGGTTTATTGGTCCAGATGCCTCCAAATTGTAAACTTCGATCAAATAGTGTAAATTGTAGATTTATTTGTTTCAAAGCATATGCGGTACTAATGCCGGCAAAGCCAGCCCCTATAATCGCAATAGAGTTTTCATTCAATGTGTAGTTCTCCCTAGTAAATTCGACTATGAAGAATTATGAAAATGTGTTGATTTAAATCATAAAATTACCAAATTTGTCTTATTGATAATACCTTCATATTACTCATAAATAAACTTTTTGGATTAGAGTTTGAGTTTAGCTCTTATTTTTTTCAGATGCAAGCGAACCTTTGGTGGTTCGCTCAGGTGAAAGAACTGTCTCTACTTCGGAGAAGATACAAGTTAAGTATTCTTTCCATTAAATAGACCTATGAAAGAAGAGAAAAGGGAGAATAATTATCTGAAATATTCTTTCATTTCAAATTTTTTTTCCTTTTGTTTTTCATCATCCTGTTCTCGCTTACGATTTTCTGTTGAGACTTCTTTGAAGTCATAGCTCAGGAAAAACTCAGTTCGAAAGGACTTCCAGGCGGTACGTTCAATGATACGGTTTAGCTCCCTTACCTGTTCCGGTAAAATACGAACTGTAATAATATGGCCGAGTCCCATTGCTACATACCATGACTCAATTTTCATTCCTTCTCCCGGAAACTTTACCCAGAAACCCGATTGTTTGAGCTCGAGGTTGATTTCATCGAGGGTTTTCCTTTGATCGTGCTTTAATAGAATTGTAACTAAAATTCCATGTCGATTTAAAGTTTCCTCTCTTTCTTTTTCCTGGTTTTCGTAGAATAAATTCTCAGAAAAAAGAGAAATAGAAAATACAATAAGAAATAGGTATAGTATCTTTTTCATTTGTTCTCCTGATGATCCTGTTTTAATTGGGAAAGGTCTCTTACGGCTCCGCTCGCGGCACCGGTTACAACCATACTATATAGCTGTAAGGCCTGAGATACCTGCCTTTCTCTATTTTGAGGTTTCCAGGCTTTGCCTTTACGGCTTTGTCTTCTTGCATCTAATTCTTTTTCTGAAAGTTTCACATCGATTCTTCGATTGGGAATATTAATTTGGATAAGGTCTCCCTCTTCAATAAGACCGATGGCTCCTCCTTCTGCAGCTTCAGGAGAAACGTGTCCTATGCTTAAACCGGAAGTTCCACCGCTGAATCTTCCATCTGTAATTAAAGCACAGGATTTTCCTAACTTTTTAGATTTCAGATAGGATGTCGGGTATAGCATTTCCTGCATACCCGGACCTCCTTTGGGTCCTTCGTAACGAATGATTACCACATCTCCAGCTTTTATTTTATCCTGTAAGATTGCATCACAGGCGTCTTCCTGGGATTCATAGATTTTCGCAGGGCCTTCAAAAATATGGATACTCTCGTCTACACCCGCTGTTTTTACAATACATCCTTCTTCAGCTATATTACCATAAAGAACGCAGAGTCCTCCATCTTTACTGTAGGCTTTGTTGATAGAACGAATACAACCTTCTTCGGAAGTATCCAATTCTTTGAATAAACTCGATTGTGAAAAAGCTTCCGTAGTCCGAACTCCTGCCGGAGCTGCACTATAGAATGTAAGGGTTTCTGAATTTGGTGATTGTATAATACTATTTTCTTGAATCTGCTCTTTGAGTGTTTTTCCACTAACAGTGAGGGTGGAGGAATTTATAAGCTTAGCTTTATCTAATTCTTCTAATATTCTCATGATTCCTCCTGCTCTGTGAACGTCTTCAATGTGGTATTCTGAAGATGGAGCTACTTTGCATAGAGTAGGAACTTTTCTTGAGATTTCATCTATATGTTTCATGGTAAATTCAATTCCTGCTTCTCTCGCTATGGCAAGGATATGAAGAACCGTGTTCGTTGAACCTCCCATAGCAATATCAAGTGCCATTGAATTTTGAAAGCTTTCCATCGTTGCTATTCTGCGAGGAAGTACATTTTTATTTCCCTGTATATAGTATTCTTTTGCCATAGATACAATTCGAATGGCTGCTTTTTCGAAAAGTTTCCAGCGTGCCGAATGGGTAGCTACTATGGTTCCATTACCCGGAAGAGCAAGACCGAGTGCTTCATTTAAGCAATTCATGCTATTGGCTGTAAACATTCCGGAACAGGAACCGCAGGTCGGGCAGGCCGAGCGTTCCATGTTTAAAAGTTCTTCATCGGAGATGTCTTTATCTCCGGCTGCAATCATGGGATCTATGAGATCTAGAGATTTTCCCTTATATTTACCGGCCTCCATCGGACCCCCGGAAACAAAGATGGTGGGGATATTCAGACGCATGGCTGCCATCAGCATTCCGGGTGTGATTTTATCGCAATTACTGATACAAAAAAGTGCATCCACGCAATGAGCATTGGCCATGTATTCTATGGAATCAGCGATTAAGTCCCGACTCGGAAGTGAGTAGAGCATTCCCTCATGTCCCATAGCAATTCCATCGTCTATGGCAATCGTATTGAATTCGGCTCCAAAGCCCCCATTTTGGGAAATGACCTGCTTTACTCTCTGACCAATTGTATGCAAATGAACGTGACCCGGAACAAACTGAGTAAAAGAATTTACGATTCCAATAATGGGCTTTCCGAAATCTTCTTCTTTCATGCCATTAGCCCTCCAAAGAGCCCTGGCTCCGGCCATATTCCTACCCTGTGTTGATGTACTACTTCTGTATCCTGGCATAATTTTCCTCAATTACAGGATTTTTCTCTTACATATCTTTACAAATAGTTTTTATATATGTAAAAGTCTGCTCTGTTTTATAAAGGCTCTACACTGTAATCGCTAATATAGAGATAGTTAATACTTCTATTATTCCGTAATTCTTCCATGACTACCGGTTTATACTCCGGCTTCGCTTAGCACGAGCATCGGTAGTCAGTAGGAGTTTCCCTAAAAAATTGAGCGGATAATCAATAAATTCATATTTAATGACTTATAACATAATTTTTAGTATCCCAAAAACAAGAAATGGGATGCTAAAGACCGGTTCTTTGAAGCTGGTTTACAGGAAAGCCCGGATGGTGTAATCTGGCTCTATGTTAAAGATAGCCTACGGAGAAGCTAATTTCGATAACCTGAGACGTTCAGGCGAATTATTTATCGATAAGACTCAATTTATTTCCCGGCTGGAAGGAGTAAAAAAGTTCTTTTTTATTCGTCCCCGTCGCTATTGTCAAAATAAGAGAAGAAGTTTTTTCGGATCTACTGTACTATTATAACAGCTACAGGTTTTGCGAACAGGCTAATACTACTCTATTTAATTCCGATATGGTGCTTTACTTTTTACAATACTTTTCAAGGCATAAAGCCTATCCTCCCGATAGACTGCCGGTGATTACCGTCTTGCTGGAACTGCTGGCCACTGCTGATTGCGAAGCCAGAACGGTAGCTCCTAACAGTAGATCTTTATCATCCTTGTCTTTTTTGCAGTTTATTACAAGCAAAACTGCTGAAAGATAGATTAGTAATTTCTTCATGTTGGGTTCCTTGTTAGTTTATTAAAAGTAATACAATATTAAGTTTTCGAAATACTATGCCTCTCTGGGTATGAAGTATATTTATAATTGTTTAGTAATCAAGCTTCGGATTTCTTCTTGTTCGGAAGTATTAAGTAAAAGAAATTCTTTAAGAAGTCACCAGATATTAGGTAAACAATATATACTTGCAGGGGCAAAGTAATAATGTCAAATACGAATGCAACAGGTAAAGTAACAGCCACTACCGGATAAGTCCAGTAAGCTGTATAACTGCTGTCTCGCATTGGTAGATAAAGAACCGTTTGTCTTTTTGAACAATGCTCTAATACAAGAAATTTTTGCTTCTTTTGTTCCTTTACTTGTAGACAATAATTATTCCCATCACTTTTTAAATCAGAGCAAGCCTGGTGACAATTTTCTCCTTCCTTATGGGGTGGGTATAGTAGTTTTGCATCATCCGGTAATTGTTTATTTCCATAACGAAATTTATCGTTATCGGCTTCTGTCTTCTTAAACAACTCTAATAAACCAATTTCTGCCTGAATCATGTCTGTAGAATTAGGAAAGATATTTCTATCTATTTCCTCCTCATAGGTCAGAAAGAAAGTAGAAGTATTTGAATAGTATTTATACTTGCTTTCTGACCTCTCAAACTCAGGTATAGATAAAACAGCAGAAGAGATGCAATTACTTATACTAATAATTAATAAAAAGACTATTGTCTTTTTTAAAAATGCTGGCATTATAAAAAATTTTCTCTTCAACGAATACCGCATATATTAATCTACTTGAAGAATCAGACGAAAACCGACTGTTGGAATTCTCATACTCTGAAAGTAAGCACTGCGGTTGGCAGAACGCTGGCAGTAAATATCTTCCGAGTAGCAGCAGCCGCGTAGAACACGTTTACTACATTTATCTTCCTGCCATGCAGAGCCATCTGTTGGTGCTCCTTCATAATTAGGATGATAGCAATCCTGTGTCCACTCCCATACATTACCGGCCATATCATGGAGACCGAAAGGATTTGGCTTAAAACTACCGACTGCTACTGTTTTATAGTCTTCTAAATCCTTTATACTATCTGCTGTTGCCAGTCCTCCTGGACAGTCTTTATAGGGATTATTTCCGTTGTTATCCATATAGGTGCTGTTGCCAAGATAGTTTGCATCTTTGGTAGTAATACATTTTCCTGTATAAAACTGAGTGCTTGTTCCGGTGCGCGCCGCGTATTCCCACTGGGATTCACCGGGTAGGCCGGCATTTGTTTTATTCAAAGCGTTGAACTTTTCAATAAACTCCTGGGTGTCTTTCCAGTTTACCATTTCTACAGGGTGTTTAGCTGTGTTAGCGGGAGCCTTGTTTTTGCCATCCTGAAAATGACTGGGGTTTTTTCCATCCATCACTTTCTTCCACTGCTCCTGGGTCACTTCATACTTGCCCATCCAGAAGGATTTTACACATACCTTATGTACGGGCTTTTCGTCTTTATCGCCTGATTCACTTCCCTGTTGGAAGCAGCCACCGGGAATGTAGACAAACTCAATGCCGCCTACAGTTTTGCTTTCCATTACTCTGGCTTTTGTTTTTCCAGCTGTTGCACATTTAGCAAGTAATATAAACAGCACCATTGTAAAAATAAAAGGAATTATACCTTTTGTCATGTTATTCTTCTCCATTTTTGTTTTCTTGAATTTATATGTTACTGGCTATTTGGCCGGAGTATACGAATATTTGAGTTCACCGGCAATATCCACAAACGTGTATAATTGGTTCAATTCAATTTGATTATAAATTGGATCAGTAATATAATAAGTTTCATTGGTTTCCGGAGAGAGGTCTTTTGTTTTTCCATTTTCATCGAACTCAACTCTATTACTTACATTCATCTTCACATATTTTTGTCCGTGGTTGTGGGTGTTTCCCTTTTCCAATACTTTCCCGTATACAACAATTGGTTTTGCAGAGCTATTCATCACTGATTGAAATGACATAAAAGCTATTATCAAAACCGGAGGGGCGTAGATGAAAATATGGTAAAGCTTCATTTGTTTTCGTTTGATAAAAGACATCACAGCTATAAATAATGTAGGAACCATAGTCATGATCAAAGCTCCCATCATATTTGAGAATTGGATATCAAAAATAATCTCATCAACCTGTTTGTAAAGTGCAACATAATCTATTTGCGGCATAAGCTAAAAAATCTCCTGTATTAAAGTAAGCTGGTTTTTATACTACTTCAAAGTACTTTGCCACTCTTATCGAGCAGCAAAGTAGTTTACTGAGTTGAATTAAGGTCCACTGACACAACGGACGTATAACAAAGTAGATTTATAGAAGGAGCCGATAGCACCAGTGGTGAAGTCGGTACGAAGTGCCTCCGGAGAACCAAAGGGGCTTGATGACCAGTAAAAGGTAGCAACAGCAGTATTAGGAAATAAATTACTTATTGCCGGTGTGGTGTAATTGTTAGTTCCACAGCTTGATCCGTTTTGTGGTATGGTTTTATCGGTGCAATGAATAATTGTCCTTATCTCATTTATGGTTGGGACACGCCAATTGGTTTTGCCTGCAAAATCTAAAGTATTACAACTATCAAATGAAGGTCCACTGGTTAGTATTGTTCCATTATCACAAGTACTACCAGAAGGGCAATATTCTTTCTTGCTATTATCTGCTCCATAATTATCTCCAGAACTTCCTGTACCTGTGCAATCATTTGTTGTACTATTCCACTGTTGTCCCTGCGTGCATTTCATAAATATTAAGGTTTGTGCTGAATAAACCGTTCCAGCAAAAGTACCATCTAATCCTACAAACTTCACCGTTCCGTTACATTGGTCAGTAAATGTTCCCCAATCGTAAGTTTCTGTGGCCATTGCACAGCAACTCACATTTATATTAGTTACATTAGCATTTGCTGTCCCGCTTCCATTGCTTATTTTACAAATATGCCCGCTTGGTTGGGTTAATATACTTACTGAATACGTTCCACCACCGAACAGGCTCGTACTAAATACGAAATTGTTTGCACCGGATTCAATTGTTAAATCATTTCCACTATTATTTTGTAAGACTAATCCACTTGCAGTTAATCCGCTAACAGTTCCACCTATGGTATATACACTAACACAGGTCACACTTACATTTGTCACATTGTCTGTGGCTGTCCCGTTACCACTGCTTACAGAGCAAGACTGGCCTGTTGGTTGGGTCTTTATCGTTACACTATAAGTTGTATTATAATTAATAGCTGTTGCAAAAGAAAAGTTTCCATCTGCTGTGATGGTTTTATCATCACCACTGTTATTTTGTAAGATAACACTTCCACTCAGGCCGGAAACGGTTCCACCGATTGTGTAAGTAATGGTAGCACAGGTTACCGTTACATTGGATACTATAGCACTGATAGTTCCAGTTCCATTGGTAACTGAACAGGTCTGGCCTGTTGGCTGAGTTTTTACTGTTACCGAGTAGCTACTACCTGTACTGAGGGCTGTGGCAAAGGTGAAGTTTCCATCTGCCGTGATGGTTGTGTCATTGGCGGAATAGTTTTGTAGAACAAGGGTGCCATTTAAACCGGAAACAGTTCCACCCAGGGTGTAGGTTAGCGTTTGGGTTCCTGTAGTTTCTGTACTTGCGCCTGAAATTTCAGTAACAGCAGTAATCGTGGTTGTAATGTCGGTAGCATTCGATGTACTCACTGAATCTGTGCTGGTTCCTGTTACCGCAACATCAAAAGAACCGGTGGAACCACTTTCCGTAGTAGTGCTTGCCGTATAGGTTTGGCCGGCAGGTAAAACAGCGGTATAGTTACCACTTGCATCGGTAGTGGTTTGTACGACTACATTGCCCTCGGAATCTTTAATGTTTACAGTAGTATTGCTCAAAGAGGTATTATTAGAATCTGTTAATGTGCCTCCTACCTTCGTATTGGCTTCTTTCGCAGAATCAAGACTTGCAGCCAGCCCTGTTTGATTTGTGACGGAGATACCAGAACTATCGGTTCCTGTAACACTAACCTCTAAGCTCCCGGCATTTGTATTGTCTGCCTTTTTCACATTGAGTTTATAACTGGCACCTGTTTGCAAATAGGCTTTAAACTTTCCATTGGTGTCGGTTTTGGAAGTGCTGAGGGTTTTAGACGTTGAATCAGTTGCCCTCTGAAGCCAGGAAGGACTTGTAGAATTCAAATTACTAATGCTTATCGTTGCATTGCTAAGAAGATTCCCGCTCGTATCCTTTAAGGTGCCGAAAAGTTCGACCGAAGGTCTGGAAGCGCCTTCTATCTTAGCTGTTACACCACTGGCATTCGATACCGTTACATTGGAAAGATAATTTCCGTTTACTGAAAGGGAGTAAGTACCTGTCTCTGCTCCGGCGGAATTTTTTACCGAGACAGAGTAGGTGCCGCTGGCTAAAGTTACCGTATACAGACCCTTGCTGTCCGTGGTGACAGTTACTGCATTGCCGCTGCTATCTGTTATAGTCAGGGTGGCACCTGCTAAAACATTACCATTGGAGTCTTTTAGACTGCCGGTGATTACCGTCTTGTTGGAACTGCTGGCCACTGCTGATTGAGAAGCCAGTACGGTAGCTCCTAACAGTAGATCTTTATCATCCTTATTGTCTTTTTTACAGTTTGCTACAAGCAAAACTGCTGAAAGATAGATTAGTAATTTCTTCATCTGAGTTTCCTGTTTAGTATATTTTAAAATTCGCATAAAACTATTTATCTTCGGCTGTCCAAACTTTTTTCTTGCCTGTTCCTTCTTTGCTCGCCATTTTGAGTTCTCTTTCTACAGATATTTTATTTAAATATCTTCGCAAAATTCATTAATTCTTTAACCAGATCACAGTACTGTATTATAGAATCTTTTGTTCCAAGCAGGGATCTGTAAAAACGTACCGTAAAAATCTCTTTTGAAGGTATGGCAATAAATATCTCGTTACCTGCAAATCGTATTGACGCTGTTGACTGCATCTCCTTTTTATCATAGAGAGCTTCAGCACGATCAGTTAAACTATTCAGACCTGCAATGAACTCATCAGTTATCAGCTCATGCACTAATGCTTCATCATCACAGTGAACGGTGTATTCGCTATCAAATGCTGAATCACCAATAGTAATCTGTGGCCCATAATCAGGCATAAACTTTTCGATGAATCCTTTTATGAAAGATGGAAGTACATTAAAAACCTCTCCTCTGTTTGCCTTAATGGTGATAGGTTTTGAAACAGAGAGTGAGCTGCATTTAAGCTGCGCGAATACTCCTTTAAAAATTACCCTTGTACTTGAAGTTCCGTGATTTCTTCGACTTTCCTGTGCAACATAGAGTTCAGAAAATGAAATCTGATTGCCGTTAATCGTTCCTTCAAAATAGTCATCACCATAATAACGATTGAAGCCTCGAAACAGCGAACTTCGTTCGAAATCAATTTCTGATATGTGTCCTTTTGCATCATAAGTCAGTTCTGGAAAAAGCTGTCCGACAAGCGGAGTGATAAGTGCCTCTTTATAATAAGCGGTAAATTTATTGGATTTGATTAATGTTACTATAATGAAAGCGATCAGCATAACAAAGAACCCGGAAATGATGAGAACCGGTAAGGAGATAGGTAGCGATTGCATCACAGCATACGTCACGAATGCAAAATAGAGTATATAAATACCACTTATTATTTTCAGTGCCGACATAAAGTATTCTTTACGTTTCTCTTCAAGCAACATAAGGCTTTTTTCTATAATAGCTTCAATATTCATATTTTCCTTTTAAGACGGATAGTCTGTCATATACGTATAAATCTCCCAAGATTAGTAATTTCTTCATCTGAGTTTCCTTTTTAGTATATTGTAAAATTCGCATAAAGCTATTTATTAATAATCTTGAGGAACTGAGTGTAGGTAGCTACGCTACAGGAAAGAGCGAAAAGAAGAGAAAAAAGAAAAAATAAAAACAGCAAAGGCCTGCCTCCCTAATCAATGGCATAAGATGCTTACCACAACAATTGCATTATGAAATAAATTCAATTAAAAAATAATTAAAAAAAGTAAATATATATCATAAATGGCTTTATATTGATATTTAGAATCATTATAAATTTAGAGGTCGATAATAGGGTCATGAACCATTCGGCCAATTATATACTCTAATTATATAAAAAGTTACTCTCATGAATCTATTTCAGATTTCAGGATAGTAAAGAAGAGAATGAAGGATATTTCTTTTTTTAAGAATCCTAGTAAAATTACTAGGATTTTTAAAAAAAATTCAGATATTGAACCCCATCCTTTCCACGTTGGACAAAAAAAATCTGTTTTAGGTCTGGGGCTTTTTTATAGTAGCTTAAGCCGTTAAAACAGGCTGTTTATCATTGGTAGGTAATCGTGATTACGGTTGTATTGCTACCCTTTGCATTAGTGGCTGTTATTGTATAATCTATTGTACTGGTGCAACCCCTGCGACAGATACTGGTAGTATCAGATACTACACTGCTTATCACACAGTTGGTATTGTTAAAGCTTAGTGTTGAAGGTAAGTCCGGAGTGATACTACAACTTGTAGGTGCATCTCCTTTTATTGTAGGTACAATATCATCAATGGTAGTATTTCTTACATAGGTAAACGGAGAAGCCGCATAGCTAATAGAAAGTGCCTGGACTGTTATATTAATAGTTGCCGAATTGCTACCGCCGGAATTGGAAGCGGTAATGGTAAAATCTGTAGTGGTGTTTGTCGAAGTAGGGGTTCCGCTGAGAACACAGGTAGAATTATCCAAGCTCAATCCGGTGGGTAGTTCCGGCGAACTGCTACAGCTTGTTGGTGTATCACCACCTAAAGTTGGACCCAAATTCGTGATAGCTATTCCACTGATGTAAATAAACGGTGAACCGTTATAACTGATTGTAGGTGCTGTCTTTGTTGTAGAAGTAGGATCTGTTGTAGAAGTAGGATCTGTTGTAGAAGTAGGATCTGTTGTAGAAGTAGGATCTGTTGTAGAAGTAGGATCTGTTGTAGAAGTAGGATCTGTTGTAGAAGTAGGATCTGTTGTAGAAGCAGGGTCTGTTGTAGAAGCAGGGTCTGTTGTAGAAGCAGGGTCTGTTGTAGAAGCAGGGTCTGTTGGAGAAGTTGCATTCGATGTGATTTGCTCCTGAGTTGCCAGAACAAGCTCTAAAGCTTTTGAGTTGGTATCTTCTACATTTGCCTTGTTGCAATGAAAAAGAGCTGTTGTTATAAATAGGAGAGTTATCTTTTTTTTAATCATTTTTACCTCATGTTTATTATTAAATTATTACTAATCTAGCCAGAGACTTAAGTCTCCGGCTAATAGAAGTCACCTCACTGAAGACCCAGGCAAATAGAGGTGACACCTGTGCTTAAACCCGTACTACTCTGGCTTAATAGGGTGTAGGGCATGGGCTTCCCATTAAGCAACCTTTAGCTGTCCCTTTATCGAGAGATACAACTTTGTTTCCGTTGTATTCTGGTTTTTGCTTAGTTGTAAGAGACGGATGGAATTGTCCTTTCCTGAGGATGAATTGGTTTTGCTACAAGAAAGAGTGAAAAGAAGAGAAAAAAGAAAAAGTAAGGATCTGTTTAAAGACAGCAAAGGCCTTGCCTCCCTAATCAATGGCATAAGATGCTTACCATAACAATTGCATTATGAAATAAATACAATGAAAAATAAATAAAAAAAGCAAACATATATCATAAATGGTTATATGTTGATAATTAGAATCATTATAAATTTCCTTCTTTATCAAGCCGGTAACGTTTTCAATTGTTGCCGAGCCATTGCTTCTAATATTCTTTAAAAACTTTTTTAAATTTTGACTCCATTTGTTCTTGCATATTGCTTGTGGGCAAGAATTCGATTTTTATCGGACGATAAAGCTTATCCAAACTGAGCTTGATAAAATTTTTGCCCTGAGATCCTTTTGGGTTTGGAAAGTAGAGGTAGTATTCTGCGTTCTTTAGAAGATGTTGTGATTTTTGATTTTCTGTTTTAGTTGCAAACTTTATCGTCTTTTCTATTGTTTTTAACTGAGAATAAGCAGAGCGTTCGATTCTCTCCATCAAATTTCCATTCTTATCGTATGCTTCTGAAAGAAGAATACAGTTTTTGCTTTCTGTTTCTTTTTGCTCTTTTAACGCTCTTAGTTTTCTTTCCAGCTTACTAATTGTTCTACCTTGCTTCTCTTTTTGAACATCGTTTTTCAATGTGGTTTTAGTTTCTTTTTTGGCTTTAATTTCCTTTTCAAGATTGTTTATCGGGGAATAATAGATACTCTCTAACGAGTCCTGACAACTATGGTCATATCTGTGAATAGTTATTGTACCGGAGTAAGGAGTTCTTGTGAGCTTTTTATTTTTGTCATAGTATTCTCTTAAAATTTCATTCCCTTTTTTATCATACTTAGATATTCTTCTGGCATAGCCATAACCTGCCGGGTTGACAAGTTCATTATTTGCATCATAGTATTCTGCCAATATTTGATTTCCCATTTTGTCATACTGAAATACATTTCTACCCAAAAATTTGTTATTTGCACCATAGTTTTCTTGTAGAATTAATTTTCCCATGTGATTGTACTTTGATACTCTTCTAAAAGAAAGTTTATTATTCTCGTCATAGTTTTCTTCTAAGGTTTGATTTCCTTTTTCATCATACTGATTTATCTTTTTGGCATAGCCCGCATTCTTAACAAAAATAAGTTTGTTATCCTTATCATAATATTCTTCTAAAATCTTATTTCCCTTATTATCATACTTGTTTAGCTTTTTAGCATATCCATATATGATTCCTTCTCTATTCATGAGTTTATTATCACTGCCATAATACGCTTCTAAGATTTGCTTCCCTTTTTCATCAAATTGTTTCACCATTCTGGCATAGCCTTCATCTTTCAGAAAAATCATTTTATTATTCTGGTCATAATATTCTTCGAGGATTTGCTTGCCCTTTTTATCAAATTGGTAAACAGCCCTGGCATAGCCTTTACTTTTATTTAAAATGAGTTTATTCTTATTATCATAGTATTCTGTTGAAACATGATTCCCTTCGGTGTCATATTGATAGACCACTCTGGCATAGCCTTCTTCGGGGGTCTTCAGTTTACCATTTTCATTATAGTATTCTTTTGAAACAAGATTCCCTCTGTTATCATGCTGATAGACCACTCTGGCATAGCCTTCTTCGTCGGTCATGAGTTTACCATTTTTATCATAGTATTCTGTTGAAACATGATTCCCTTCGGTGTCATATTGATAGACCACTCTTTTGTAAGTAATTTTATCTGCCTCTCCACTATTTTTATAATATTCTTTAGAGATTGTATTTCCATTTTTATCATACTTAAATACTGCCTTTGCATAACCTACCCATGTATTGACAAGCCTGTTATTTGCATCATAGTATTCTCTTAATATTTCATTACCCTGTTTGTCGTATTTACAAACTTTCCTGGCATAGTTACCGTCGGAAACGGGTTTGTTATTTTCATCGTAATACGCCTCTAAGATTTCATTTCCCTTTTCGTCGTATTTATTTACAATTCGAGCATATTTCCAGCTTGGATTCGTTGTAAGCATATAATTATCGTAGTATTCTCTTAAAATTGGATTTCCTTCGAGATCACCATAAAAATTCATCTTATTATCATGCTTTTTCACCCAACCATATTTAATAGAGGAACGCAGTAATCGATTCTCGATATCATAAAACTTTGTATACAGATATTCCTGCTTTTTACTTGTATAATGGTATTCTGTGCGAAATACACCCTGACGATTGGCAATAGCTTTGCTTTCCTGATCAAATGTTGTAATACTATCTACACATCTCTCTTTTGGATTCAAAATAGGATCTGGAAAATTTTTAAAGTACTGTTCTCTATTAAAAAAACTCAATTGTTTTTTCTTTTCCTGTATTCCCTTTTGTAACACTCCGCGAACTTGCGAGCAGGTTTTGTCGTAAGTGATTTCATATTTTGCAATCCCTTCGTTCTTAGCGGCAGGCATGCCATCTGCACGGACAAATTCTTTTGTTAGTATCCTGCCGTAAGTATCATAGCTATACTTTGTTTCAAAAACTCCTTCTTTTTCTGCGGGTAGACCGTTTTGTAAATAGTTCTTTTGGCTGATAAGATGGTTGTTTTCATCAAAGGTAAAAATTTCTCTGGCAATATAATCAGGATTAGCCTGTAACTTTGCATTTTCATTTCTATATTCGACTCTACTCATATTTCCATTGCTATCATAATCAAAGGAATATTTGGCAATGAAATCCTGATTGTTTTTTAGAGCATGATCCTTATCTAATAGAATCATTTCCAGTACTTGTCCTTTTTGGTTGTAGCTGTAAAATTCTTTTGCCACTCCATTATTATTGTTATTGCCGGTAAGCATTCCCGATTTGTCATAATACGATTTTTCAGTGGGTAGACCTTGCTTATTGAAAGTAGCAATGACTTTGGCATAACCATACCGGTTATTTTCTAACTCGCCCTGTTTATTCCTAAACTCTTCTAAGATTAGGTTACCGGCTTTATCCCAGTTGCGATAGATGCTGTGAATACCGGAGAAAAGTATCGCTTCACCATTTTTGTCGAGATACTCTGAATGAATAGGATTACCATCAAAATCGAACTTCTGTTTTTGATAGAATATGTTTTTCTTTTCTGCCTCAGTAAAAAAATCGGGAGTGTCTTCCTTATTTTTATCAAAAGAATGATATTCCCATCCAAATTTATCATCATATTTTAGCTGATGAGTAAAGGTGAGTTTCCCTTCGCTGTTGTATTCCTTTGCTTCGAAAAAAACACTCATCTCATTTAAAGAATATTCCATTTTACTGATACCATCAAGATCACTCTTAAGTAGTTTTTTGGGGTCGGTATCCTCTGAAAAAAAAGTGAGAGACTTACGCTGTTTATTTTTATCAAAGAGCAGCTTTCCTAAAACTGGCTTTTTACTTTTATCAAGGTAGATAAAATTATTTTCGCGTAACTCAGTATCGGTTTTCTTTTCCTCAGTAAATAACGAAAAAGCGGATATAAAGATGAGAATAAATAGTTGGAATGATTTTTTCACTCAAGTATTTCCTTTTAAGCTCTAAAAAAGCGATGTCAGGTATCTGTAAATATTTATAGAAGTATAGGGAACAAAGATGATCCCTGTGATGAGAAATGCAATCAATCCGACCTTAAAACCGTTAGGATTGTCCTCTTTAGTATATATTCTTTTAAAAGTATATATTTTTCCAAATTTAATTGCACTAAAAATATTAAATACTATATAAATATTAAAAATTCCCATGAGGATATATTCAATACTATTCTCCATTTTTTCTCCTTTATTCATTTTAATAAAATAACACACGATTGTTTTTATAATCCGAAATATATAGGCCATCAGCACCTTTTCGTATGCTATAAGGTGTCTGTAAGCTACCTGCACTGATTCCGCCGTTATTTGCAGTTCCCGTAGTAAAGCTACCACCCTGTCCCCAGACAACTGTCGCTGTTGTACTTGTGCCGGGATAATATAAGGCACGATTATTGGTGTAATCCAGGATGTAAACACCGGAAGAGTCAGTCAGGCGACCCCGGATAGAAAGCTTTGTTTCCGTTTTATCCTGGTTTCTGCTTAGTTGTAGGAGGCGGATGGAGTTGTCCTTTTTTGAGGATGAATTGAATTTGTTACAGGAAAGAACGAAAAGAAGAGAAAAAAGAAAAAGTAAGGATCTGTTTAAAGACAGCAAAGGCCTGCCTCCCTTATCGATGGAATAAGATGTTTACCATATATGTTAAGTTATGAAATAAATTCAACTAAAAAACGAACAAAAAAGCAAATATATATCATAAATGCTTATATGTTGATAATTAGAATCATTATAAATTTCGAGACAGGTAATAGAGTCTTGAACTATTCGGCCAATTATGTATTCTAATTTTATAAAAAGATTCTCTCATGAATTTATTTCAGATTTCAGGATCGTAAAGAGGAGAATGAGGGATATTTCTTTTTTTAAGAATCCTGGTAAATTTACAAGGATTCTTAAAAAAAAGTGAAGAGATGAAATCAGTGTAACTCGATTTTTCTTTTACCGGCAGCTGAACTATTTTTAATTTTAAATCGTTTTACCATATTTCTGAATGATTCTGCCTGGCTGGCAAGTTCAATGCTTGCGGCTGAACTTTCTTCTGCAGTTGCCGCTACATTCATCGCGACTTCTGATATCTGGTTTACACCTGTAGTAGACTCAGCTACACTTGCTGATTGTTCTATGGAAGCAGAAGCAATATTTTTTACAAGACCGCTTACTTTCACCACACCTTCCGTCATTTCGTTCAAAACCCCGGCGGTACGATTGGCGATTTCTGTACCTACATTGACTTTCTTAATGGCACCTTCAATCAGTCCTGCTGTTTCTTTTGCAGCGGTTGCACTTCGAGAAGCAAGGTTACGAACTTCTTCTGCAACTACATTGAAGCCTTTTCCGTGTTGTCCGGCTCTGGCCGCTTCTACTGCTGCGTTTAAAGCCAGGATATTGGTTTGAAAGGCAATGGCATCAATTTCTTTGATAATCTTTGCAATATTTTCTGAAGTTTCGGTGATTTCTGTCATTGCCGTTAACATAGACTTCATCTCCGTATTTCCCTTTAAGGCCTGTCCTTTTACTTCATTTGCCTGCTGACTAACATCCTCTGCCATCTTTGCGTTGAGGTTCGCCTGTTCTTCGATAGCCCGGAGAGTACTTGTGATCTCGTCAACACTGGAGGCCTGTTCTGTAGAGCCCTGTGATAAGGATTGACTCGAATCGGCTACCTGTTTAGAACTTACTAATATCTGTTCGGCAGCATTTAATATTTCACTGATAAGTTCATTGAAAGAATCGATAGTAGCATTTAGTGAATTTTTAATAATGGCATGGTCTCCGTGGTATGTACCGTCTACCGATACGTCGAGGTTGCCATGAGATAATTCTTGGAGAACCAGGGAAGATTCCTGTAAAGGTTTTATTACTGCATCGAGAGTTTGGTTTACTCCTTCTATAATTCTCTTAAAATCACCATAGTGACGATTTGCGTCAGCCCGAACTTCTAATTCTCCCCTGATAGCAGCTTCAGAAAGAAAATTTGCATCATTGATAAGGTTTTTGAGGTTACCCCTGACCTGTTCAATGATTTCATTGATAAAAGCTTTTTTGCCGGGAAAGGTTTCGAGGGGAGCATCGAAGTTTCCTTTTCCGAATTCTTTGACACAGGCCATGGCTTTCTTTTTTACCGCGATATGGCCGAAAACCATATTATTGATTCCCTCCGCCATTGTTTTATAATCGCCTTTAAATGACTCTGTGGGAATTTTTACATCAATATCTCCTTCATCATGTAAAGAAGACATTTTATTCATTTCGAATATTAGTGTTTTAAGATTACTCCTGACCTGTTCAATGATTTCATTGATAAACGCTTTTTTGCCGGGAAAGGTTTCGAGGGGAGCATCAAAATTACCTTCTCCAAATTCTTTTACACAGGCCATGGCTTTCTTTTTTACCGCGATATGGCCGAAAACCATATTATTGATTCCCTCCGCTACAATTTGATAATCTCCCTCAAATTTTGTAATATCAATTTTTACATCAATATCTCCTTCATCGTGTTGAGAAGACATTTTATTCATTTCAAATATTAAGTTTTCAAGAATATTGAGCATAGTATTTAAGGCAAGGGAGACTTCTCCAATTTCATCTTTACCCGGATTTTTAACTCGTTTTGAAAGAATTCCTTTTTTAGAAATAAATACGATAGTATCCAAAAGTTCCGAAAGGGGTCTATCTATCGATCTATATGTAGTTACACTAATTGTAATGCAGATTACCAAAGATAGGAAGGTAAGAATTATTAAGAGGGTAGATAGTGAAAAAGAAAAACTATTTATATAGGTATCATTTTGGAGAATAGTCGTATTAATTTCTTTTGAAACAGTATCCAGTCCATCTTCTATAGAATAAATTGCTTCTTTGGAACTCAGTAGACTGAGATTTGCAGCTGTAGAATTTTTTAATTTATCAGATGATATATTCGAATAAAGTAATTGCATATTATCTGTATATTTTAAAAATAAAGAAGGTATGTTTTCCAGGAAATCTCGATTCTTACTGTTACTGTATCTTTCTTTTCGAATTCGTTTATTTAATGCAGAAATCAAGTCTCTGGAGTTTTTAGAATGAACTTCCCATTTTGTATAGTAGGATTTTACTTTGTTTTTGTCTTCCAGGTTTAGAAGAATATCTTTCTCATAACGCCTGAGGTTTAGTATATTTATCCTTAGCTCAGCAAGCTCTTTTAAAAATTGAGTGTCTTCCTGGGTTATAAAACTGACTTTCTTTGAAATGGAATTAATTCCAAAAAAACCCGATAAACCGGTCAGTAAAACCAGGATAAAAATTGAACTATATCCAGCAATCAGCCTTCCTTTAATACTTCTCACAAATAAATACCTCACAGTTTTTCTTTTTTATATCCATGATTAAAATATGACAAGAGATTTTTTGGAAAAAAGAGTATCCCTTCATAAAAGTCGGGAACTTTTATTTAAACGTAAGCGAACCGGTGATGGATCGCCTACTTCTCTGAAAAAGTGAGGGCTTATAAAAGGTAAGTGGTTTAGTTTAGGATTTCCCCAGTTCTTTACTTCTTTTGCTGGCTTCTTCAACAGCTTCTATAATTGCATGAGAGAAGGCATTTTTTTCCAGTTTAGATAGTCCGTAAATAGTAGTTCCACCGGGGGAGCTGACTCGGTTTCTTAGCACATAGGGATGAGTTTCCGGATTATTCTTGAGTTCTTCCTCCAGAAGTATGGAGCTACCCTTTACGGTTTGTATAGCTAATCTAAGCGCCTGGGGATAGGTCAAGCCACATTTAACTCCTCCTTCTGCCAGGGAATGTATGAAGGAAAAAACAAAAGCCGGGCCGGAACCGGACAGGCCGGTGACTGCATCCATTAGACTTTCACTTGTAAGAGAAAGTGAAATACCGGAAGAGGAAAAAATTTCTTCCACTAAAGGGTATAAGCTCTCTTCTCCGTAGTAAGCGCTGGCTCCCTCAGCAACCTGAACAGCAAGGTTTGGCATTACCCGAATTATCTTTGAACCTTCCGGAGAGTTCTCTCTTATGCTTTGAATGGAAACTCCGGCAGCAATAGATATGATATTCATCGGTCTGGAAAGTTGATGCAGAACAGAAGGTACCTGAGCTGGCTTGACACAAAGTAGAATGGTGTCTACTGCTTCAAAAAGGGCTTCTAAACTATCCAGAAAAATGTAGTTTTCCGATTTTTTAACAAATGGATCAAAAATATAAATCGTAAATTTCTCTTTTATGGGAAAAGCAATTGCCTTTCCCATATTACCAAAGCCAATAAAGCCAAGTTTTTTCATAGTTTAAAGAACACCTTCTTTAAATTTATCCTGATGAATCTGAAGTTTATAAGTTTTCTTTAGTGTTTCAATTGCTTCTTCCTGCAACTTTTTCATGCGGGAATTTTTTAATTCAAACATTATTTTATCTTTTACTTTTTCAAAGGGCAAAGGGACTGACTTTCCCTGCTTTTTCTTTTCTTCATCGAGATAAGAATACATTTTACCTGCTTCATAAGTCTCTTTTAAATCTTTGTCACTGATGATAATTTCTTTTTCATGTGCATTTTTTAGAAAAAGATTCCAGGCTATATCATTTTTTAGTAGTTCCATTCGCACTTTAAAACGTTCCCCGGAGCGAATAGTTGCAGCTTCTTTTAAGGAATTAATAAGAAGGGAAGGAATGTAAATGTTGTATAAAAACCCCATTTTTTCAGAGAAAAGTCTTCGAGAATCCATTCCTGGAGTCTTGATTCTTACTTTTTCAAATTCTTCTGAAACATCCTTCAGGGTATAATCTTTTTGACCTATGGTAAATAGCTTATCTTCTTCAGAAACCTGTTCCGGTTTAATAGAGGAGGGATCCTTACCTTCAAAAAGAGGATTAAATGAAAAACCTGAACTTTTTTTAATTCTATCATATTCATCAATCCAGATTTGTACCTCGATTTGGTTTTTATAGTGCTCTACTGTCCGGTTAACTTTCGTTTCAAAGGCATTACCGGTTTCAGAATAATATTTTGCTAAACCCTGTTCTTCCGGTTTTGCATTTTTTTTAAAAGCTTCTGCCAGACCTCTTAATTCATTTAATTTCTTGCTAAAATATGTCTTTAACTCAGAAAGCTTGACTTTGTCTTTTTCCAGCACGCGATATACGTAAAGGTTTGAATCCGGATCTTTTGAGATAAAAAAATCTTTATTTCCGCTTTTTATCCCTTCAGAAAAAATTTCGTATAAGGGATTGGTACCACAGGAAATACAAAAAGGTTCTAATATGCCACCAATAGGTTTTCTTCCATTTTCTTCGGTATTTTCTCTCATGAAGGAATAAATCTCAGAATCCTGCTTCATGGCTTTGAGTTGTTTTAATTGTTCATCTGCTTTTTTTTGATTGGCTGATTTATCCGGATTTCGTCGAATATAAGAAAATTGAATTACTGCAAATTCAGCCTGCTTATCAGATGAAGCTTTTTCTGAAAATTCTTGCCTGTAAACATTGGAAATTATCTGTTTTTCTGCTACAGATAGTACATCTGTAAACTCTTTATTACGAGTCAGACCTTTTTTATCGGCATCGATGTAGGCAATTTCACGTAAAGCTATGGCTTCAAGGATAGAAATCTGGTCTTTAAGTGCCGGTTTATTTCCTCTACCGGAAAGACCGCTGGCCTTATAAAAATTACGGAATTCTTGAATAGTAACATTCCCTCCCTCAAAACTAGCAAGGGGGGTATTGGATGATGGTGAACAGGTATGCAGTCCTAGTAGAATGCATACGATACCTATATATTGTAATTTCATGTTAGTACCTGAAAGCATGTTTTTCTGTCTTTTTAATCTGGATTTCTTGTTTTTGTTTGGGGATAGATTCAAGCTTTTTTTCAATAAGAGACTCGACATCCCTGGAAAGATTGGGATTTTTCTTCTCCAAATCTTTTTTTGTAGAGGCCTGTTCTAATACTTCATCCGGAATATCTATAGATAAAGAAAGTATCTTATCTTTTTTATTTTCCAGACCTTCAATTTCTGAATTTATAGTCCGGGTGATATTCTCAGAATAAGTTCGGTTGTTAGGAATTTTTTCTATCGTATCTTTAAGTAAGTCAATATCCTCATCGATCATTCTTAAGATATTCACTAATTGTGTGATTTTCAGTTTCAAAATCCCATTTCCTCAATTCGAACTTTCTCATACTACCCATTCTATGCAAGAATGAAAATTTAAAAGAAAGAAAAAACTTCTTCAATTTTATAGATAGCTCCTTCCTTTTTTAAAACACTGGAAAAAAGCTGAAATTCATCGATTTCCGGTATTTCTATTGAAATATTTGCATTTTCTTCTAAATATTCCGGTAAGCCGGGCGGAATCGATTTAAACCTTCCGAGGGTAATGTGAGGCACATAGGATTGTTTTTTTAAGCGAAATCCGAGACTTCTCAGGATCTTTTCCTGCGCCTTTTGAACCTGTGTTAAAAGCGGGTTTTCATATAAGCGAAAAAAAATTACTCCCGAACCATCATTCATCATGAAGGTTCCGCAGCCTTTACCGGAAAGTGAAAAATGAGAAGAGTTTACTTCAGAAAGAGCTTCTGATATATCTGCAATTCTCTTTTGCTCTACTTCTCCTAAAAAGCTTAGAGTAATGTGAAAGTTTTCTTTTTTGACGACTTTAACACCTTCTAAGCCATATACGATTGACTCTAATTCTTCTTTCGTCTCTAATGGAAGATCTATTCCTGTAAATAATCTCATATAAACCAGTTTTTTCTTTGTATCGCTTTGTATAGCACAATAAAATTTCTACTTTTACAAGTCAGACTTTGAACTTGTAAGAAAAATGAAAAAATATAACCTTTTTTAGATAAAAGTAATACTTTTAATATAGTATATAAATGTTTAAAAAAAACTAATTTTTAGTCATATTATATTGGGGAAAAAGGAGTGGTTAAGATCATGAATACAACACAAAAATCAGAAGCCAAATATTTCTTTGAAGATGTTCAGATTAATACCATCAGAAATATTCTTAACTATCTTACCTGTGAAGAATTTATTAAGATTCTTAATTTGAATAAAAATAAAGATGAGTTTATTAACCGAATCCTTTACTATCTCTGGATTTTTAGAGATGACAAAGAAGTTCAGGAGTTTATTAATTCAGGAATTTTTCCCGCAGATGTTCTTTTTCAGTTTATCTATTTTGGATACGGGAGATGGATACTTGCAGATTGTGAGCCGGAAGAGTATTTTATACAAAATTTGGATATATTTAATCCCGCAAAATGTTTGAATATCCTTTTAAATACAGAGGTGATTAACTCAGATCCAACTTTAGCTATGTTTTTTATTGCAAATTTAAGTATAGAGCTCCTAGAAAAATTTCTTTATTGTTCCGAGAGAAAAAACGATGCAGCTGATTTTTTCCTGGAAATTTTCAATACACTTGAAGAAGCTAATATAAAGAAATACTTTATTAAAAATCCGGGAATATATAATTACATCCTTCGTCTATTCCAGAAAAAAAAATTGACATCTAAAAAATACCAAATTATTTATGATAAATATAAAGAAGATTTTAAAGTCATAGATAAAGTCTCTTGCATTTGTAAAAAAATAGCAAAATACGATGCATTGTGTTTGTCAGCTTCTAATGAACTCGATGGAAATAGAATTGCAGCTATTGTCCGTGAAGTAAGAGGGATTAGTAATGTAAAGGAAATTATATCTCTCTTGCAGTACAAAAAAATTTTCCATGATGAAACAGAAAAATGTATTGTGTATAGTGTTTTAACAGATGACTTTTTTAAGCAATTTCTCAGAAATCCATGAGCTCTTTATTTCCTCCCGGAGTTGATATTCGGTTTCTTTAAAAAAAAACTGTTTAAGGGTTGACTCCTTTTATACGAATGTTATTTTTCTAAATATTCGGATATTATAGTTTTTTATAAAAAAAAGGGGAGTGTTTTAATGGAAAAAGTGCAGTACCCGGAGTGGCTGGGTTTTGAGCAGGGAAAATGGGTAACAGAAATTAATGTTAGGGATTTCATACAAAAAAATTATACACCCTATGAAGGAGATGATTCCTTTTTAGAAGAACCTACAGAGAATACAAAAATACTCTGGAAAGAAGTTCTGGATCTAATGAAAATCGAAAGAGATAAGGGGATTTTAGACGCAGAAACAAAAGTAATTTCCGAAATCGATTCTCATGGCGCAGGTTATATTGATAAAGAAAGAGAAAGGATTGTAGGTTTTCAAACAGATAAGCCTTTAAAGAGAGGAATCATGCCTTTCGGTGGCTTTCGGATGGTAAAAAAAGCCCTTGAATCCTATGGTTACTCCTTAGATAAAGATACGGAAAGTATATTCAATTATCGTAAAACTCATAACGATGGAGTTTTTGATGTCTATACACCGGAAATGAAAGCAGCGAGGGGTTCCGGGATTATTACAGGTTTGCCGGATGCCTACGGCCGCGGTCGAATTATAGGTGATTATCGCAGGGTAGCTTTATACGGAACGGATCATTTAATAAAATCAAAAAAGAAAGAACAAATGGCTCTTGCAAGGCTTTTAGATTTGACTTCTCCCGTAATTCGAATGAGAGAAGAACTGGCCGAGCAGGTTAGGGCTTTAGAGGCCTTAAAGAATATGGCGAAAATGTACGGCTTTGACATCAGTCGTCCGGCAGGTAATGCTCAGGAAGCCATACAGTGGACCTATTTTGCTTATCTGGCTTCTACCAAGGAGCAGGATGGAGCTGCCATGTCTTTAGGAAGAGTTTCTACCTTTCTCGATATTTATATTGAGAGGGATTTTAAGAAAGGAATTCTGAATGAAAAAGGAGCTCAGGAGTTACTCGATCATTTTGTGATGAAGTTAAGGATGATTCGGTTTTTACGACCTCCGGAATATAATGAGCTTTTTTCCGGTGACCCGACCTGGGTGACAGAAGCAATAGGAGGAATCGGTCAGGACGGACGTTCACTTATCACCAAAACTAGTTTCCGCTTTTTACATACATTAACAAATCTTGGACCGGCACCGGAACCAAATATTACTGTCTTATGGTCAGTGAGACTTCCGGATAAATTTAAAGAGTTCTGTACAAAAGTTTCTATTCGTACCAGTTCTATTCAGTATGAAAATGATGATCTTATGCGCCCGGAATATGGAGATGATTACGGGATTGCCTGTTGCGTTTCCGCTATGGCTATCGGGAAGCAAATGCAATTCTTTGGAGCCAGAGCGAACCTGGCAAAATCCTTATTGTATGCGATTAATGGAGGAAGGGATGAAATTACCGGGGAGCAAATCGGCCCTGCCTTTGCGCCTATAACCTCGGAATATCTGGAGTATGAGGAGGTTATGGAACGTTTTGATTTGTTCCTGGATTGGTTGTCACATCTTTATATAAATACCTTGAACGTGATACACTATATGCACGACAAATATTGTTATGAACGTATACAAATGGCCTTACACGATAAAGATGTCGAAAGAACTATGGCCTGCGGGATTGCCGGTCTTTCGGTAGTAGCTGATAGTCTTTCGGCTATTAAATATGCAAAGGTGAAAGTTATTCGCAATGATGCGGGCATAGCAGTTGACTTTGCTATCGAAGGTGATTTTCCAAAATTTGGTAATAATGACGATAAAGTAGATAGTATAGCCAGTATGCTTGTGAAAAAGTTTATGGACAAGCTCAGAAGAAATGCAACCTATCGCTCATCAGTTCCGACCCAATCGGTTCTGACGATTACATCCAATGTGGTATACGGGAAAAAAACCGGGAATACCCCGGATGGAAGGAAAAAAGGAGAACCCTTTGCTCCGGGTGCTAACCCCATGCACGGAAGAGATACAAATGGAGCTCTTGCTGTTTTGGGTTCAGTAGCCAAATTGCCTTATGAACACGCCAGAGATGGAATTTCTTATACATTTTCGATTGTTCCAAAGGCCCTGGGTAGAACAGAAGATGATAAGAGTAATAATTTAAAAGCCCTGCTGGATGGTTTCTTTTATAATGAGGGACATCATATCAATGTGAATGTGTTGGATATAGAAACTTTGAAAGAAGCTATGGAGCATCCGGAAAAATATCCGCAGCTCACGATCCGGGTTTCCGGTTATGCAGTGAATTTTATTAAGTTGACCCGGGAACAACAGATGGATGTTATCAACCGAACTTTTATTGATAGTATATGAAAGGTTTGATACATTCCTTAGAATCCGGAGGTACAGTCGATGGACCGGGCTTACGCTTTGTAATCTTTGTCCAGGGCTGTGCCCTTCGCTGTCTCTATTGCCATAACCCTGATTCCTGGCATTTGAAGCACGGACAGGAATATACTGTAGAGCAAATAGTGGAAGAAGCTTTAAAATATAAAGCTTATATGAAGTTTTCGGGAGGAGGGGTTACGATTACCGGGGGAGAACCTCTTTTTCAGCATGAATTTACCCTTGAAATTTTAAAACGTTTGAAAGAGCAGAATATTCATACAGCAGTAGATACCTCCGGGTTTTGTAACCTACATGTAGCAGAGGAATTATTACCCTTTGTAGATCTCGTATTATTGGATATCAAATCGTTTCTGCCGGAGGTCTTTTTTAAAGTGGCTTACAGGCCTATTGAACCAACTTTGAGATTTGCAAAGTATTTACAGGAAATTAACAAGCCTGCCTGGGTGCGATTTGTCCTGGTTCCGGGACTTACCGATTCAGAAGAGAATGTCAGGGGTGTTGCTGAGTTCATTTCAGATATGAGGAATATAGAAAAGGTTGAAGTATTACCTTTTCATAAATTAGGCGAATATAAATGGAAAGAACTGGGTTATAAATACCGGCTTTCCGATACTCCTCTTCCTACAAATGAGCTGATTCAGAGAGTAAGGGGGATTTTTAGTTCTTACGGTTTGCAGTTGCACTAAACCCTGTCGATTCAATTTTTTTTTGACCGGTGACTTAGAAAGAGAGAAAAGTTGACGATAATAAGCAAAAGAAAAACATGGAATTTTATCCAATAAATTTCTCAAAATGCGGGGATATTCATTATGAAATTTAAGATTTTACTACTTTTACTCCTTTTTCCGGCTTTTATTTTGGCTCAGAATACAAAACCCGAAGCAAACAACAGGGTAATTGCACCTAATCCGGCCTCAAATTCCGACGGAGCAGCGAAAGAACCGGAAAATAAGGAGAAAAAGCCTTTAAAATACGAGTCAGGAACCGTACAGGTAGATCCCCGTTCTGTATCGGTCAATTTTAAGCAGAATAACCTGCTTATTCTGAAAAAACTCAAAAGTTCCTTACTGAATTTTGGAATGGAAGAGGATTATAAAAACCTGATGAAATCCTATATTGAAGCTACTCTTTTATTTCAGGAGAAAAAATATCTGGAATCCAGAAGGGCTTTTGAGGGGAATTACGGGGAACTAAACGAAGCTGCTAAAAAAGTAATTGAGAAGAATAAAGAAGTTCAGGATAGCCTGTATAAAGAAGTTTCATCCCAGGTAGTTGAATTAAAAATCGAAAGGGATATGGGAGATGCTTTCACTTCCAGTCTGGAAAAAAATCTTTCCGTAGCTACCGATCTTTCTATGACCGCTGCTTCTGAAGTCTCAAAAGAAGACTTTATAGAAGCAAACGAGAAATACAAAAGAGCAAATTACCAACTCATACGCATATTATATGCCATTAATAAGGATAAAAATAAAAACCTTAAAATCGCTGAAAGAGTCCAAAAAAACCTGTTGATAGAAGAAGACTATATACCGGCTGATAAGCTAAAACTTTATGATGAAGCCCGTAACCTCATACATGAAGAAAGAGAAGAAATCCGTAAAAAAGAAAGAGAAGCAGCTAAGCGCGGTATTGAGGCTCGTTATGGTGATCTGGGGGCTTCGGAGCAGCCAAAAGACTCTGCTTCTGCAGATAAAAAAGCTGAAGAAAACACAAATCCTGCTAATCCTGCCGATTCAAAGACTCCTCCGGCAGGGGATAAAGCTCCTAAACCATCCAAATGAAAATCTCCCGTTTTAAGCATTTTTTGCCTATTATGATAGTGCTGCTTCTAACAGCACTATCCTGTCGTAAAAATAAAAAGTTTAACCAGTCAGTCAGAGACTGTGATACTATTTCGAATTATTATGAAGATAGTACGCATTATATAAATAAGGAATTTCTGACAGAGGAAGGAGTGTTGGATTACGGAAAACTAATGAAGCAATACGATTCGAGGCATTCATTTTGTAATCCGAAGAAAACTCTGGATAGGAAATAAATATGTTAGAATATCTTCATCCGGTTAACCCGGAAATTCGCAAGTTAAAACAGATATCGGAAGACCTGAAAGATGGAGCTGTGTACATTTTCCCAACCGATACAGCCTATGCTTTAATAGCAGATTCTCTTTCTCATACCGGTGTGGAAAAAATTTTTAATATTAAGAAAATCGATAAAACTCAGCATTTGTCCATTCTTTGTTCGGATATTTCTATGGCTTCGGGTTTTATTGAGTACTTGCCAAATGATGCCTTTCGGTTTATGAAACGTTTGACTCCGGGCCCCTTTACTTTTATTTTCAGAGCCAATAAAAACATTCCTCGCGTTACTCTTTCAAATCGCAAGTGTAAAAGCCTGGGAGTGAGGATACCGGATAACATCTATATCCAGGAGCTTTTGAAAATTCATGGACGTCCTTTAACTTCTACCTCGGTAGTGACAGGAGACGAAGGGTATACAGACGTCGGAATACTGGATGATATATACGGATCAAAGGTAAGAGCCGTTTTTGATGGAGGGATTGTTGATACGGAATTCTCTACGGTATTGGATTTTACTGGAGATGAAATGGTAATTCTCAGAAAAGGAAAAGGAGCTGAACTTCTAGAACTGGTCCATACCTGAAAGATTTTTATATCCTCTATACTCATTCAATATTTCAGAGCAATTTTAATTTCCTGAGATAATATTCTGAATAAAACTCATCTTCAAAAAAAAATTACTGAAAAAGCAGGGCTTTTTTTGTACTGTTGTTCTATGGATAAGGTCAGGTTCAGAGGCTTAACATTTTCAGTAATCGGATTCATTCTTTTTTTATTGTTTACGCAAAAGGTAAGTGCCAGGGGAGTGAAATGCTCCGAAGCAATTCAGAAGAAAATTCAAACAACATTTTCTCTTTCGGAAAAACAATCTTTGAAAGCCTGTTATCAGGCAGAATTAACCGGTAAAGCACCCAAAGAAGCGATTTACTATATAGAATCGAAAGAGGGAACGGGTGTTCGAAACATAGAAATTGCCGTTTTTACCCTATTAACCAAACAGCCTGAACTTCTGATTCGAAGGCAAACCCATTCTGAGTCTTTTTCTCCGGGTTATTTGCAAATTCAGGATCTGGACAGGGATGGAAAAGATGAAATTCTTGTAATAGGTGATACAGAAGGTGTCTCCAATAGAAACCTGATGATATTTGAATGGGCGAATGGGCAGTTAAATGATAGAGTTTATGGAGAAGACTGTGGGATTTCTTATTTTTTCCTGGATACAAATGGAGATAAAAAGAGTGAAGTCGTTGCTCTTACCGGAAAGGATATATTTTATTTAAAAAAAGATATATCCGGGTTTTACATAAAAAGTGAATACCAAATTACTTATGTTGAACTATTTAAAAAGATTCTTATAAACTCTCAATTTCGCAGACCCTCTTATGATGCTCCATTTTTTGAAAAAGAATTTAAGAAAGTAAAGCCTGTCTATGATCCGGCTATTGAAAAAAGGTTAATGAAATACTATTCGGTTTTCTCCTCTATGAGAGATAAAATGGCTATCTTACGATTACTGGCATATTTTTCCGGTACCGGGGGAATAGAGTTTTTGGAGAAAAAGTTTGAATCTGAAAAACAGGCGGAATTACGGGGAGAGGCTATTTTATCTCTTTTGCGGATAGATTCTCAAAAGTATAAGAATCGTGTACAGAAGGTATTTGAAGATGAATTAGAACATTCTAGTTCCTCAGTCCTTATATCAATGGCTTTGAATACATTTTCTGAATTAGGAATACAGGAACCCATACATAAAGTAAGAACAGGTTTATTGAAGCATTATTCTACCCGGCAGAAAAAAGATCTGCTGAGTACAGGTTTAAAATATGTAAGAGATATTTTTATAGATGAATTACTGCAACTTGTTTTAAAGGAAAATGAAGCAGATTTAAAAAGAACGGCAGCCCTTAACCTGGAATTTATTACTATCAAACCACTTCCTGCTTCAATCGGATATATTAAAGAAGCCTTAAAATCTAAAGATGATTTGGTATTAGGATCAGTATCTTTACTTGCCAGTCGTAGTTCAGACAAAAGTCTCATACCTTTTCTTTTATCTGCCTATAAAGCAAGCAGTTCTCCTTCCAGCAAAAGAAAAATTCTCATTGCACTTAGAAAACTTTCTGCCTTTGAATATTCAAAAGAGTATCTGTCCTTTTTAAAAACAGAAAAAGATAGAAAACTTAGAAAATCCTTACACAGAATGATAGCTAACAGTCGGAGTAAATCTGTATGGAAAGGCTTATCTGAAGTTATGTACTCCTCAGAATTAAGTTATTATATTCCCTTTATTTTAAAAAATAAAACGGAAGCTCTTAGTAAGAAGATAATCTTTTATATTGAAAAAAGAAAAAGTATAGATTTGAAGAAAAAAGCACTGAGTTTATTAGCTATTTTTCCATTTCCTAAAATACAGGTATATTTAAAAGGCTTCATAGAAAAAGAAAGAGATGATTCCTTACGTTCCCTTGCAATTGAAGCTCTTGGAGAGTTTAAAGATGTAAAGAACGAATCATTTTTCTATAAGGTTCTTTCCGAATCTCCTGCCTCCCAGACAGAGGGAAAGGCTCTGATAGCACTGGCTATTTTAAATACAAAAAGCTCTGTAGATTATCTTTCCAAACGGATTCGTGAAAGAAATAATAAGCAGGTAATTGAAGCTCTTACATTCAATTCATCCGAAAGAGGAATTGGAATTATTAAGGAACAACTTAATTACCAGGAAAGTAGATTAAAAAATTTAGGAGAATGCATGGAATGTGAATACGAGGTGTATATACTTTCTAAAGCACTCTTTAAGCTAAATTCCAGAGAAGGTTTAAAATATATTGAGAAACAGTTAAAGCTAAATAATAATCCGGAAGAGTTAATTCGTTTTCTGGGTAAATCTAAAAAGCGTGAATCTTTAAATTTGTTAAAGCAGTTTGAAAACCATCCTTCCAGGTCTATCCGATTGGAGGTTATGACTGCTATTCAAACTATAGAGAAATCATCTTGATGGCGTAAAATAAGGTATAAAAATTATGTTTGCCATCATAACTTCGATAATTAGTATAGAAACCAATTTGTTTAAAAAGGATAAGGTCAGATGTTCTTGAAAAAATTTATGAATCAAAAGGTTTTCGTTTTAAGTAGTGTTTTTGTTCTTTCTATTTTAATTGCTTGTAAGTATGCTATTAATATTGATCTCAGCCTTCAGAAGATGATTACACTGGCAAAAAGCAATAAAGATGTAATGGTTTATGATTCCGGAGTTCAGATTAAATTTCAAATGGCCTCAACCAAAAAGTGTGAGAGTGAAAAAGAGAATTTGGCGGCTATCTTAACCAGGTATTATAAGGAAGTAAGGGAATCTAAATGTGCTACTGAAGGTACCGGAGTTTTTCTTGTAACAGAAGCCTTAATCAGTATAAAAAAACAGGGTACCGTATTAAAAGATAAGGATAAATCGATGGTAGGAATTGATATTGATTCTTCCTCCGATAAAGCTGATGTATACCTGACTATGGATAAGGTTATGTTTGAATCCTTATATATGGATATTAAGAAGAAATATATGCAGAAAACTCAACTTGCTAATATTGATCTTAGTATAAGACTTGTAAATGATACAAAACAAAATATCAATTTTAAAGTTTTTAACTCGTTTGTGAATAAGACTCCTTATCCGGCTTTTGGTACTTTTTCTGCTAAACCGGATGATACTTTTGAAATCGTCATTTCTGATGTATTAAAGCAATATATTAATGATACCGGTTTTAGAAGAATTATGATTATAGACCTTCCTTCCGGTGAGCTTTCTCCTCAAAAAGATGAAGTTAAAAAGGAAGAATCTGGTAATACAGGAGATGAAACCGGTTCCAAAAAAGTGGAAGAGAAAGAAACGAAAAAAGAAGAACTTCCACCGGCAATCGAAGATAAAAAGGATGAGCCTAAGAAAGAGGAACCTAAGAAAGAGGAACCTAAGAAAGAGGAGTCAAAAAATAAGAAGGAAAAAGACAATTATAGTGATGACGATGGTATTATCATAAACTAATGTTCTTTTTTCTAAAATATAAAATAGCGGCATCTGTTATTGCCGCTATTTTGTAGATTTTAAAAGTAACCCATTGCCCGATATACAAAATATCCCACATGCTCTTTTAACATAATGGATGTGGTTTCAAGGGTACGGGTTGTAGGTACAAAAGCATCCCAGAAAAATTCATTTGTGAGTTCCCGATAGTCGCAGGGGAAGGGAATAATATCCAGGCCATATTTTTGAAAAAGAGCCAGAGAACGTTTCATATGGAAAGCAGATGTGACTAGAATGATTTTGTTTTTCTTTTGTTTTCGCAATAGATTGCTGGTATGAAGAGCATTCTCTCTTGTATTTCTTGAAAGATTTTCAATAATGATATGTTCTTTAGCTACTCCTAAAGATATAAGCATTTTTTTAGCCAGTTCTGCTTCCGGATTTTTTTGAAAGAATAAAACCCCTGAGCCCCCGGTGAGTATTATCTCTTTTGCTTTACCTTCACGATAAAGTTCTACAGCATAAACAAGTCTATCTGCACCTTCCCCTAATTCAATAATATCCTGATGTTTTACAAGGTTGTTAATCATCCCACCAAGAATGACTATTGCATCGGCTTTTTCTACTTCTGAAACTTTTTTCGGAGGAAAAGGCCTCTCTAAAGATGCAGTTAAGGCCTGGGAAACAGTAAAAGAAGAGGCAAACCAGAGCAACAATGGAGGAATCAGGGAGAGAAGTTTATTTTTCCATCCTGTCATTTGGAATGCAATAAAAATTCCGAGAAAAATACAGAGGGAAAGGGGGAATAAAAACACTGAAAGTACTTTTGAAAAAAAGAAGAACATGAGGGCGAACTCCTATCTTTTTGTAATTGACCTGCATAAGAGTCATTATAAGATAATTTTGCAAGCATTTTTCAGTTTTACTAAAATAAAAGAGTGTTAGTAAACTTATGATTGAAATGTTATTATTTTATCGATGGATTTTTCCTTCATGTTAGAAAAGAAACTGCGTAATTTCACCCTTTTTATCTATCTCTTCATATTTCCTATAAATTTATTTTCCCATAACTCTTTCTTTAATCTTTTATATTACCATCCTTTCGTGGATTTAAACTATGTTCCGGAAAGACCCTTTCTTTCAGATAAAAGCGGGAAAAAAACCTGCAATACTTATATAAGTAAGACATATACTTGTAAAGCTATGTTTATAAACCTTTCATCAAGATCTGCGGGTGTAGATAATTCTGTGAAGGTGTTGCATTTGAAGAAGGGAGAAAAAATATCTTTCCATATCGCTTCTGCTTTGAATCATTATTTGAGTCTGGAGTTTTTGCAGGGAGAATATTATGATCTTTTTAAAACTCATTATTCAGATTCATCGATTAAGCTTTTATTAAATTCAAAACCTATTATATTAGATAAAGCTCTTGTATCTAAAAATAAAAATAATTATCTTGAGATAGAAGCAAGAGAAAAAGATGTTTTTATATCCCATTTATTACTTATTCCTAATGAATCAAAAAAAAATCTTCCCGACATTATATTTATTGTTGTTGATTCTTTACGTGCTGATGTATTGGGAAGCTATGGAAGTCAATATGGGATTAGTCCGGGAATAGATAGTTTTGCTAAAACTTCCTATGTATTTATGAAAAATTTAGTGAATGCTTCCTGGACAAGACCATCTACATTGATTTTCTTTACAGGTAAGTATGCTTCAAAAAGCTATATTAATTTTTGGGATTATCCTGTATTTCCTTCCGAGAAGGAAGCTTTTTATCAGTCTGAGATTTTTCCTTTACCTGCTTTTCTTGGCAGTCTGGGTTATAATTCTGTGATGATAGGAACCAATCCTTTTTTAACTGATCATCGATATCTCGGTATAGATACAGGTTTTGAAAAAGTATTAGAGTTTTCTCTTACAACAGCAGATGATACAAAAGAAATATCAAAATATGTTCGCCTGTACTTAGAAAAGAGAAAAAAAGAAAAGAAAAAAAAACCTTATGATATAAGTCCCGAATTTTTATTTATTAATTATAATACTCCACATCGTCCTTTAGAGCCTCCTCTTGAATTTTTATCTCGTGTTCCTATGGAAAACGGAATGCATCCGAAAAAACATTTGTATCTGGGAGAGGTTGCCTATGTAGATGATGAAATTAAAGAACTTTTTAATTTTCTAAAGCGTGAGAAAATCTATGATTCTTCTATTATACTTTTAAGTTCAGACCATGGCGAAGTAATGAATCCTTCGCATAAAGTTTCTCGCTTTAATGGAGTATATACACTCTTCGGGCACGGACAGGGACTATATGAGGAAGATATACATACTCCTTTTATATTAAAAATCCCGGAGCAGAAGAAGGGAGAAAAAATTCAGGCAGTAAGTAGATCTATTGATATTATGCCAACAATTTTGGATTTATTGGAAGAAAAAAGTATCCATTCTATGGATGGGAAATCTATGTTGTCCCTGGTAAGAAAAGAAGAAAAAGAAGAAAGGTTATACTATGGAGAAAGTCGGGGTGTGAAAGGGATACGCTTCGGAGGATTTAAACTTCAGAAGAAAACATTTGAATTTCATAGAACAGGTTTTTCCTGGGACGGAAAGGTCGAAGCAGAACCGTATTATTTATTCGATTTAAATAAAGATCCAGATGAGAATACCCCTATACATGATAAAAAAAAGGAAGAAGAGCTGTTAAATAAATTAGAATCATTTAAAAGAAAGAATTCGGTTTATAGTTTTAGATTTCATAATCCGGAAAAAGATGTAAAAGAGATTGAAATAAGTATAAAAGTAAAAGCAGGAATTATTCATCCGCTTATGAAAGATGATCCAAATACTCTACAACCTGAAAATTATTCAAATGTACTAAAAAAACAGGTAGTTTTGCAGAAAGGAAAAAATGAAGAGTTTCATTTTTCTGTTTATCCGGAAGGTTCTGAACCACTTATTTCAATAAAAGTGGACGGAAAAGAGATTCGGCAGGGTGAATACGGAGTAGGTCAGAGGGATATTTATCCGGGGAACTGTTCTTTGGAAAATTATAAATGCTATCCTATATTTTTAATTTATAATTCAGTACCTGAAATTCCAAGGAAGTTTCGAGTTCAATTCTGGAAGAAATCCGGTGATTTTGTGATCCGTACTGAAAAAGCTATTTTAGAAAAAGATTCGATGGATATACTAAAAAAACAAGGATATATACAATGAAAGATGCACCTCTAAAGGGTATAAAAGTAGTTGATTTAAGTTTGTTATTACCGGGTCCCTTATGCAGTATGTATTTGGGAGATATGGGAGCAGAGGTGATAAAGATCGAAAATCCACGAGCTTTTGATGGAACAAGAGTGATGTTTACCGGTAAAGAAGGGACACCTTATTTATATTTAATGCTAAATCGAAATAAGAAGGCTATTAGCTTGAATTTAAAAAAGAAAGAAGGAATAGATCTCTTATGCAAAATATTAGAGGATGCTGATGTATTATTAGAAGGTTTCCGACCGGGAGCACTTGCGGGTATGGGTCTTCCTTATGAAGAGCTACAAAAGAAATTTCCGCGTCTAATTTATTGTGCTATTTCCGGTTATGGAGATTCCGGGCCTTATAGAGATTTTGCAGGGCATGATGCAAATTATTTGGCTTTATCCGGGCTATTGGATTTAACAGGCGAAAAAGACGGAGCTCCTTCTTTATTGGGTTTTCAACTTGCAGATATTGGAGGAGGTAGTCTGATTGCGCTTTCTTCGATACTTGCAGCTCTATACTATAGAGAGAAAACAGGAAGAGGACAGAAGATTGATGTGTCTATGATGGAGGCAAGCTTACAATATCAATCATTGTATTTAGGGATATATTTATCAACAGGGAAAGTTCCAGAGAGAGGAGCTGAATTACTAAATGGTAAATTACCAAATTACTCGATTTATCCTGTAAAATCCGGTCGTTATGTAGTGCTGGCTGCACTTGAGGAAAGATTCTTTCGTGTATTTTTGCGACAGGCCGGTATGGAAGAGGAATTTAAAAAATGGGAATTGATTGAGGAGAATTTTGAAAAAATGAAAGATAGATTACTTTCCTATTTTGCCGGAAAAACCCTGGAAGAACTTGAACCTATTTTTATGCATTCCGATTGTTGTTTAAGTCCAATAAAAAATTTACAGGAGGTCTTAAAAGATAAACACCTTATTGAAAGAGATATGTTTTTCAAAATGAAGCATCCTAAATATGGTGAATTGAAGCAACTTTCTTCTCCATTTCGTTTTTCTGAAACTCCCTGTTCTTATCATACAATTCCTCCGGAACATGGAGAGCATAACGAAAAAGTATATATGAGTATCGGTTTAAGTAATGAGGAAATTCAAGATTATAAAAATAAAAGGATTATATAGGTGAAAAAGAAAATAATAATATTAGGAGGAGGATATGCAGGAATTTCAGCTGCTATTGTTCTTTCCCGATATAAACAATTTGAAGTACTTTTAATTGATCAATCTGAATATTTTATAGATAAAATTAGACTTCAAACAACACTGTATTCTTTTGAGGGTTTGAACAGTATAAGGAAGCCTTTTCATTATATAGCTCAACAATATGGGTTTCAGTATACTCAAGCCTGCTCAGACTTAAAACAGGAAAGTATTTTGAAAGCCATTGATTTTAAAGTATTAGAGACGGATAAGGGAGAACAAGAATTTGATTATCTTGTTATTTGTACGGGGGCAAAGGCTTCCACAAATAATATGGAATCTAATTCATTTTACGATCTGGAAAGATTATTACAGACCGAACTTAGTTCCGAGTTAAGATTTCATATTTCAAGAAAAAAAAATCCGGTATTAAAG
The DNA here is from genome assembly GCA_024233835.1 of Leptospiraceae bacterium. NCBI lineage: Bacteria > Pseudomonadati > Spirochaetota > Leptospiria > Leptospirales > Leptospiraceae > Leptospiraceae bacterium. The sequence continues at coordinate 8,642 of JACKPC010000006.1, read as the reverse complement.
CTTGCTTTTATTGGAGGGGGAGCTACAAGTTTACAATTACTCTTTGATGTTTATCGATACCTTAGAAGAGTATATGATAATTATGAGATGTATCTATATGATATGGGTCAATCCTTATTACCTTATTTACCTCCAGAATTTCATTCTTATATAGAAAGAAAACTACGAAATTATAGAATTTCTTACTATCCGGCACATCGCTTTTTATCATATAATGGAACAGAAATTCAGGTAAGAAATATGAGTGATGATAAAGTAGCTTCGTTAAACCCTGATATGCTATTTTATTTCCCGGGTGTAAAAGCCAATCCAGGTAAAACATATTGTACAAAAGAAGGAATGTTATATTCTCCTGAAAAATTACCTATATCCTACATTTATTCTGCCGGTGATTGTTCAGAATATGAAGGGAGGGGTTTGAATGCCTTAAGTGCGCAGGCAGCAGTAAGAAAAGGTCGCTTGATTGCAAAAAATATAGTGAATCATTCAAGTAAAAGAAATCTTGATGAATATAAACATCAAGAGTTAGGTTACTTTATCAGTCTGGGTAAAGGGGATGCCATAGGTTGGTTATTGAACCGAGATAATCTTGTAAAAGGACATACTGCATTTCTTATGAAAGAAACTATAGAATTACAGTTTTCCTTATTTTTATCAGGACTGGATTCCTATTTGGAATTGTGAGTTTTATCTATTTTTTGAGTTGAAACCCTTACCGCTTACTCTTCCGGTTCGGGTATCATAATGGATGAGTGAACTTCTCCCAGAGTATTTAATGTAATTTTTAACATTCTGTTATTCTTGAAATTTATATATATATATTCTTTTCTATCAATAATAGATTCATTTTTCAAAATGACTTTGCTTTTAAGTCTATTATTTTCATCATAAGAATATAACTTTTTATAGATACTTGACTCACCCGGACCCAGAAGGATTTCAGAACTAAGCTTATTGTTAGGATCATACGAGTAATTTAAACCAATAAGACCGTATTTATCTGTTTTTTCTTTATACTTACTATCCAGGTAACGGAGTTGAACAATTTGGTTACGTTCATTATATTTTCTTTGTATAATGCTGATGCGATTCTGAAGTAGTTGTTCCGGAGAAGAATAGAATCTTGTCTCTACCTCCTTTTTATTTTGATTGTAGATATGTTCAATTCTATAAAGTCTATAAGCTTGTTTCTGTATAGGAGGAAAATATGTGCTACTATTTAGATTACCATTTTTATCGTAGATGTAGCGTACTGAATGGCTCCCGGGTAATGATTTATGTTGTCCGCGAAAATCAAAATATTCTGCAAGAATTAGATGGTTAGAGAGATCATAATCATATTTAAGAACTGCAATACCGTTTTCTACAAGGCTTCCTTCTTTATTTAAAAATCGTACAAGACTCACACGGTTTTTCTCATCATAAAAAATTTCTTTTTTCGCATATCCGTAACAGAGAATATGTGAAGTTGGAGAAATTGAGTCTTGTATTAGAAAGTTATCCTCTTTATCCAGAACAATATTTGCATAGGCGATGCCAGCTTCCACAGGATTGCCTATGTCATCTAAAAATTCTTTTGAACTGATTAATTTGCCATGATGTGTATAGTTTATAATGGCATAAGGCGAACGAAGTAAAACACCTTCTGTGTGGTAACGTCTCTCCTGCAATATATTTCCTAAGGAATCATAGGTATACTCGTAGCGAAATACCTTCTCAGAGTTTTTTACTTCCTGACCCTTTTTGTTCCTGTATTCAACAGATGATACAAGACCCTGAGAATTATATTTGTAAGTATAGTAAGCGATTCCTTCATAGTTGTTTGTTAATTTCTTATGTTTATTATAATATTTACCTTTTGTAAGGTTGCCTTTCCTGTCATAATAGAATCTATAAATTGCGATGCTACCGGTACCCGAAATAAGTTTTCGATCCTTATCATAATAAGCTTCGAGGATCATATTGCCAAATTTATCATAGCGATTCTCTATAATAGTTTTTTTTTGTGAGTCGGGTTTTAAATGTCCCTTAGAATCATATTTACTTTCTCTGATTTGGTTACCATATTCATCATATTTATACGCATAAAGGTGAACCCCGTATTCATCAGGAATCGCAGTTCCTTCCGGGCTATAGTGAGAAATGGAAAGAAGATTTCCAGCTTTATTATAAGCATACTGAATTTTTCCTATTTTTATGGGAGCAGGCTTTAAATAATTATCTAAATAGGATTCTTCTACCAGGTTTCCGAATGAATCATAAACTCTTTTTTGGATCATACTATTGAAGGGTTGCAAAACATAAAAATTTCCATTCTCCATAGTTCCAAATCCGCTTCTTGAAATTACATGCCAGGCTTTGCTAAATAATTCTACCAGGTACTGATTATCGGCTTTGGTTAAGATGATTGTATGAATACCAGAAAACTCAGCTTTATCATATCTTTTACCATTTTTCAAAAATAACTTCTTCTTAAATATGTTCTTTCTTTTTTCCTTATTTGAAAAAATGAAAAAGGTTCTTCCTATATCATCCAGATAGGTTTCTGAAGGATATCTTGCTTTAGAAAACAATGGGATATGGGAAAAAAGTAAAAAGAGAAAAGTATATAAGCTAATACTAAATATCAAAATGTTTCCTGAACACATATTATTTTGTAATAATTAGTCTTATAAATAAAAATCAAGATTATTTTTAAGAATCTACAATTTCATTGTTTTTTATTTTAAGTACAAAAAATGTTTTTCTATAGACATTTTAGAAGGAAAGTAAAATACTGTTTAAAAATCAAAATAGTGAGGAATTGATACAATGGCTCTTGAGCATTTAAATTTAGATACATTTAAAGAAAAAGTTTTTGATTATGAACAATCTAAGGACTGGGATTATAAAGGTGATAAACCCTGTATAATTGATTTTTATGCAGATTGGTGTGGTCCCTGTAAAATGGTTGCTCCTATTTTAGAAGAGTTAGCTGGTGAATACGCCGATAAAGTAATCATTTATAAAATAAATACAGAAGATCAACAAGAACTAGCCGGTATGTTTGGTATACAGAGTATACCTTCTATACTATTTGTTCCTGTTGGAGAAAAACCCCAAATGGCAGTTGGAGCCCTTCCAAAAGCCTCTTTTAAAAAAGCAATTAAAGATATTTTTAATGTAGATTAATATATTAAAAAACTTATCTCTCTTCATTTAAATGCTTTCATCATCAGTTGAAAGCATTTTCCTTCTTCTTCGTAAATACAATAAAACTCCCAACAAGATTATACAAAAGCTCAGGAACGAAATTAAAGTTTTAAACGTACCCGGACTTAGATTCAGGTATGCTAACAAAGAACTGCTGCTTAACTTTTTTATAACTGCTACGGGTCCGGTATTTTGCTGTCTGTGTACTTTTACCGGATTTCCATCGAAGCCAATACTTACGTAAATGAAATAGGTACTGCCACTTTTTAAAGAGATAGAAGAAAAAATTTCCTGGTTAGTGGAAACACCAAATCCATCGCCACCTATCTGAGTAAAATCATTTTCTGAACTCGGATCGGCAATATTGGTTCTCCAAACTTCTGCTCCTGTACTATGGTTATCAAAACCTACATAGAGATAGTCTCCATTAGTTTGTAATAAACTAATATATTTATTATTTGTATCTCCAAAGTTTGTTTTGCCTGTGCCGGCATTTTCAGCGATTAGACTCCAATCATCCGGATCACAATCATTGGATGAACCACTGATTGTAGGATCACATTTCCAGAGTTGTGGAATCTCCTGTCCGGCAGGGCAGGCCTGATCATCGTTACAACTAGAATTGGTACAGGACCAGTTCCATCTACTGGTCTGACAGGCATTGCGAATAAAATAGTATTTACCATTGAATTCAGCAAAAGAAGGTATTGGACGATCGGCAGGGATTAGATCGGCTAACTTAGTAAGGACTATAGAAAAATACTGTTTAAATTTTAGTGAACTGGGAGTTATATCTGTCCAATCAGGACAGTTATCAGCATTGATACAGGCTCCCGGGTTTGAAGTATTGGTCCGAATAATTCCTCCTGTTTGCTCACAACGACCCGGATCATAAGAAGTATTTAAGCCACAGCGTTTACTGCTGTTAGAGATAGAACCTGAATTAGCCATATATAATCTGTCATTAAAACTGGAAATAGTTCCTCCAACTTTATCGGCCATATTAGGTGCGGATGAAGACTGTCTTCCGAAACCTGTCATGAACTTAATCTTCATCATCAAATTATTAGTGCCATGTATAGATTCCGCGGTAAGATCATTTAATTTTACAAAATAAGGTCTATATAGTCTATCGCCGGGAGACATCCAGTAAACTTTATTCTGAAATACGAATATGGATTCGGTTCCTTTATTTCCCCCGATTCCATCACTATCAAAGGATCTGGAGGCATCTATATAAGTAAAGTTTAAACCAGTATCTTCATCGGAAGTTTGATACATGTAGTCATTATTTCCATCTGATTTTCCGCCGGTGATAAATAAATACTCCTGTCCTGAAATTATTCCTGAAACAAAAAGTCCTCTACCGTCATTGTTATCAGGGCCACAACCGGTCGCCAGATTCGCATTGTTACTTGTGCAGCCGGTATGACCAATAGAAACGTAAGGTGGTACAGCAGTACCTCCATCACGGATACTGGCTGTATTGGAGGAGGTGGATGAACCATTGGTATCTTTATCCAGTTCGAAAGTTAAAGACTGAGGGTTACTTCCATCAGCATTAAACCTACTGGCTCCATTACCATTCTTATTCGGACCTATATAAACTTTATTTGCATAAGAACTTAAATATCCAAAGTCAGTTCCATCTCCAAAGGGGTCAGAGATAATTGGGCCATCTCCAAAGTTCATGGGTATTGTGCCGCAGCCGGTAAAGGTAGTTCTATCTTTAGGACTTATCTGTATGTCTTCTGTACTCGCTAAGTCACGAATAGATCCCCAGGAGGAATTATCAAAACCATCACCATCTATATTATTCGCCACTACTACTGAGTATATTCCACCTGTCTGGTTTAGTTCATGAATCAAACAGACTTTTGTTGAATCAGCCGCGAGTCCACCACAGACGGTTCCGTTTAAAATAGTTGCAGAAGTAATTTCTCCTAAAGAACTGGCACCAAATAATTTGTAACGTTTGGAGCATTCTGAAATCGAAGAACATTCGGCAGAATTTGTTGCATCTATGCCTGACATCACCGATTTTGAAAAAGAAAGAACAATTGAACTGGTGGAATTGCAGGTGGCTGAAGAAACTTTGATGGTTTCATTTCCTATAAAGTCGGAGTTGTTAGGGCAACTCAGAGCGGTCGATTGTAGGTCATGAACTGAAGTTTTATTTACAATTACAATATAGCTTCTTCCACCTGTCTGAGTATTAGATAGAGTAATATCATAAGTAGTTCCGGAACCGCTGATAGATACTATATCAAAGTCTGTTGTTTGAGTCGAGGAAGAAAAATTCGTCCCTGCACTACAGGTTCCGGATGCAGGTGAGCTGACAATCTTATAATTAGCTACAGTTGTCGCTTCTGAAGCATTCATTACTTCTGAAAAAGTTACACGAACTGTTGTAGGATTTATTGATGTCGCATTTACCAGGGTCGGAATCGTTGTATCGGGTGTATAGAAGGAGCCGCTTATAGGTGAGACAGAAATTAAATTGGTAGAAGTATTGGCTGAACTAGTTGTATCGCTGATTCCATTTACAATGGTGATGTAGTCTCCTACTGCGATAGAACTACCTGAACCCGTAAAATTTATAGTCAAAGTATCTCCACTTGCATTCCAGTTGGCTGAGTTTATATTTCCCCAGGAATGAGAATTCGATAAGGATAAGAAATTGGCAATCGTTGAATTATCAATTACAGGTTGATTCGTAGATTCTGAAAAGGTAATAATTAGAGTATCATCAGAGTCAACACTTGGGTCAGAGGATGTGTTATCTGATGCTACCGCAGAAAGAATTACAGGAGGAGCCTTATCTTCCGTTATGGAACTGAGATTTGAAATCGTTTGTAGTTCTATACCGTTTCCCATCCACTTGCCAGCAGAAAGGGTGAAGGCTATGGGTTTTACGGAAGTTCCTATTACGCTCGAATCATCAGTGAATATAGTTACAATGTTATCATTGGCTGTTCCGGGATCATTATTGGGTGAAGATATGCTTCCTGTTCCTCCACTTGCTGTATCAACTTTAAGCATTCCTATACCATTTAAAGTAAAGCGATTGGCATCGGAGTCCGCAAAGGAGTAATCACTCATATTGATAGAAAATGTAAGCTTAATTTGATCAATTTTTCCATTGTGATTGGTATCAAATTCCTGTATATTGGTAAGTATGGGACCGGATATAATATTTAAGGGTACTGCTATATTATAACCTGAATTATTTGCAGCATCAAAAAGATCCAGTCCGGCTGCAAGAGTGTCAAGGTTATGATCAGCAACTGAGAAAGTTGTATTAGCCAAAAAGCTAACTGTTTTATCTGTTGCACAGGAATCAGATCCTATATCGCTTAGAGAGTTAGCACCTGTTGAATTTGTATCGGTATAAATTACATCTAATATAGTGAGTTCTCCACCTGCACCACAGGAAGGCGTATTCGGGTTTCCCCAAACGGCTTCTGAAAAAGTTACCTGTAATATATTCGAGAATGTATTACCACCGGCAGCTACAATTACAGGAGAAGCCTTATCTGATTCAACTAAGGACGCTGTGTAGACAGGGCTCAGGGTTCCGTTTGATAAGCTGGAAAGTCCGGTATTTATAGAGCTTGTTAGGTCAGGTTTGGATCCTGTATCAAAGCTGCCACTTTCGGAAAAGGAAAGATATAGAACAGAATCGTTAAGAACATCTGTTTCTGTGGGACAGCTGGTGGATAAGTCAGTACCATGATGTAGAGCCACATTTGTGTATCCTGAAATTTGCCACTCACTCGTGCTGTTACCTAATGAATTAGATATATACCCGGGAAAGCTTGAATCATTAACTGAAGTAGAAAACTTTAATTTGTAGTGGTCGATTTGACCATTATGGTTACAGTCCATGGTTTCTGCGGAAACAAGATAGTATTCATCATCAATGATAGTAAAGGTATGAGTAGTTTGAGTTCCGAGATTTGCATTTACAGCTGAACTTAAAGATAAAAGGATAGTTTCATTCCCTTCATATTCTAAGTCTGCAATGATTGGAATATTCACTGATTGTACTGTGCTACCTGCCGGGAAATTTATTGTTAAAGGAGAAGCGATAGAGGTATAATCCGTATTTTCTGTAGCAGTACCTCCGGAGTCTGTAACGACAACAGTAATCACTTTTTCTGAAGCTGAGGATAATTGAAGGTTTATAGATCTTGTTGTAGCTGATTCATCGATAGAGTTCGAAGCAGCAAGATTAAAACTTACAGTTGGCGGATTATCATTATCTAAAATGGTATAAGTGTAACTTGAATTGGAACCTAATGAAAGATTATTTGGATTAGATAAAGTAATTTGCACAGTTTCGTCTACTTCATCCAGAGCATCATCCTGTATTGAGAGGCTTATAGTCTTGCTGGTTTCTCCTGGGTTAAAAGTAAGTGTTCCACTATTTAAAGTGAAATCAGTGCCGTTACCACTGGCTGTTCCTCCTGTTACTGAGTAATTTATGCTTCCTGTGAGACCGGAAGCGGAGGATAAGGTTACTTCTATGGTAATTGGACTGAGAGATTCCAGGCCGGAAGAAGTGGATAGGCTAAATTCAACAGTAGCCGGATCATTATCATTGATCGTATAAGTGTAGACTGCATTTGTTCCGATACTTGTATTTATCGGATTACTCAATGTGATGATGATAGTTTCGTTTAACTCTGTGATTGTGTCATCTACTAAAGTCAGTGAAATATTCTGTGTACTTATTCCCGGATTGAAAGTCAGAGTTCCATTTGATAAAGTGTAATCAGTTCCTGAACCTGTGGCGGTTCCTGTGATACTATAATCGACAGTAATAGTTTTTGCACTTGCATTTCCACTGAGCGAAATCGGAATGTTGACAGATGTGGAGGATTCTGTCCCTGAAGCGTTTGTTGAATCAAAAGCAATTGTGGGAGCATCGTCGTCATCGTTGATTGTATAGGTATAAGAAGTATTTGTTCCGAGACTTGCATTGGAAGGAGATGAAAGGGTGATTATAATCGTCTCATCCTCTTCATCCAAACTGTCATTGTTAATATTGAGAGTAATATTTTTAGTAGTCTCGCCTGCATTGAAAGTCAGAGTTCCATTTGATAAAGTGTAATCAGTTCCTGAACCGCTTGCGCTTCCTGCTGTTACAGAGTAGTTTACAGTCACGCTTGCCGACTGAGGGCCCGTTAAGGAAACGGGAATATTCACAGAAGTGTTCGCTTCAGAGCCGGAAGCTGAAGTAGAGTCAAAGGCAAGCTGTGGTATATCATTGTCATTGATCGTATAAGTAAAAGCTGTATTAGCACCCAGACTTGCATTATTTGGATTGGATAAGGTAATCTCGATAGTTTCATCCAGCTCAGAGAGAGTATCGTTGGTAATAGCAAGGACAATGTTTTTAGTCGTTTCACCTGCACTGAAAGTCAGAGTTCCATTTGATAAAGTGT